>JAIBAG010000003.1 GCA_019695305.1 bacterium | reverse complement strand
GTGGGTTAATAAAATTGCTTAACTGTTTGAATTATACGAAGTTTATAAAAAAAATGTCAACACTAATTTGAAAAAAATTTACATTTTTTTCATTTTTGTCTTGAACTTTTTATTTTTATTCACCCATTTTTTGTTCACCAACCCGGTGAGGCCAAAGTTTTTGTCCAATTTTCTTCATCATCCAGCGAAAAACTTTCATCAAACTCATCTGTAGAATTTCCATCTTCAACAAACACATCATCAACGGTATTTCCTTGATCATCAAGCATTGTAAGCGTTATTGTATTTTTAAAATCACCCGCCGGATTCCCAATTACCAACACTTCGTTAGCTTCTAAACTTAAAAAATCGTCTTCCATACTTGAAAAAAACACAGCATCACCGGGTGAAGAAAAACTAAAGTTTATATCGGTTCCATCCACCATGGTCACCGACCAATTTTTTATGTTCACAACCTCATTTCCAAAGTTTTTTATCTCAAAATACTCATCACTCACACTTATTGTGCCTGTTCCGGGTATTTCATCAAACAAAATATCGTTACCACCCAAGCTATCATTCCAATCTTTTTGTGGATCGGTCACCACTTCTGTAAATTTTACCAAGTAAGGTGCGGCATTATTTTGTTCTGTTGTTGGTAAAAAAATTTCATCGGATGTGGCATTACTTTCTGCCTCTTCTTCTACAAAAATATCGGCACTGCCCGGCGACGGAAGAGGATTGATTACAAAATCGGCCGCATTATTATTAGTATCTATGGCAGAAACACGCGATAAACTGCTTCCCGCAGGAGCATCGAAGGCTGCCTCTTGTTCATAAAGTTGAGAAATGCCGGTGGGAAGCATTCCATAACCTACAAGATCAACTACTGACCCACTATCATCAAGCAAGCGGATGCTATCGGGTCCGTTTTGAGGGTCAAACTGGGTGAGATACTGATAAGAACTCAGTTGTGTAGATGTTGTAGAGTTTGTTTTTAAATCGGCAATCACAAAAAAACCATTCTCTGGAACTTCTGAGGGACTTGGTAAGGTGATTTTTTTTTGAACAGCACCGTCATCCCCATTCACAAGTTCAATTTGATAACCATCCAAAAAACTATGGGGTGTTGCATAAAGCTCAATAAAAGCCGTGCCGTCGGTATCGCTCACTTTATCATCATAATAAATTTCGTAGATTATTGCTTCGCTAGGTCGGCTGAGATTAGAAGGAGGTATTGTAGTAGATAATGAATCGGGCGATGTGGGGGCATTACTATTATCCAATACCTCCTCTTCTGGTGGGATTGCGGAGGGATGAAAGCTTAAGCTTTTACAGGCACACAACAACATCATCATGATTAAAAATATAATTCTCATAACCCACACCTCCACCATCTTGCTTTAAAAGCATCGTGGGTTAAGGCATTTATTTTTTGGTTATACAGTTCAATTTTAAGACAAGCTTCGTTGTTGCTCCCTGCCTTTGCCACTTTTTCTACCAATTGTTTACGCTCGGCATAGTTTTTAAACAAAAGTTCCGACATGCTCATGCGCATCCGCGATAAATCCCGTTTTTCTTGCGACACGCTTAAAGTTTTATCGTGAAAAATAAGATCGGCCAAATTCCACACCGCCCTCACCCGAATATTATCGGCCTGATAAACACTATTATCCCAGTTATTATCGGGCGGCCCCACACTAACAGCACTGGAAGAAACAGAAATATTATCGTTAATGGCAATAGCCTGCGTTTCGCGCAAAAAATGATCGTAACCCACACTAAGCACAGGAAACCATGCCGATCGGTTCATTTTTTTATCCCACTCCCGCATGGCTTTATAGTCCATCGACTCTTCTTTTAAGTAAGAATCTAACACCTCGCGATATGAGGGTTCGTCGGCTAAACGAATTTTGGCCATGGCCGGTTGCGACAACACAATCAATAGAAAAGTGATAAGTAAGTTTTTCATGCCATCACGCAACGCAAGCTTTGTGCCAAAAAAAATAAAGCTGAAATTAAAAGATTTTTTATATTTTAAATTAAAAAAGAGTCTCATTTTGGGACTACGCCTGATTCATTTTGAGACTATGCTGAGACTCTCGATTAGCATTTTACAAAAAAATATAGACTAAAAATAAAATGGCCCATGGCATTTCATTTGCATCACTGTCGGCATGAAAAAATTATTTCTTCTATTCATTATATGTATCAGTTGTACTCCTAGCCTCACACCTTCGATTAGACACACAGAATTGGACAATTCTCTATCCAGCTACTTGCACATCATTGCTGTCAACGTGGGCCAGGGAAATTGCACGATGATTGTCACAGCTGATAAAGAAGCGTTGCTCATCGATACAGGCCCTTCCGATTCCGGAACAGAAGCCCTCATTCCACTTCTTGAAGAGTATGGCATTACTGCACTCACCCTTATCATCACTCATTTTGATGCCGATCACATGGGGAATGTGGATGAGTTAGTAGAAGCTGGTTTTGATATTCATGTTTATGATCGCGGCACTGATCCTTTGGATCCTTCTTATTTAGATTATCTCTACCTAAGTCTTTTGGAAGGAAAGAGAGAAGCCCTACTTGCAGGGTCTGTGCTTACACCCCGGGATGATCTGGTAATCACCACAATTGTTAGTGATGGTAGTTTTGAAGATGGTACAAAAATAGAAATAGAAAGCGAAAACGAAAAAAGTTTGGGGCTTCTTCTAGAATATGGATCTTTTAAATTATTTGCAGGAGGTGATTTAACAGGGGGAGGCAATGAAACAGTGGATTTAGAAACTCATACGGCCGATTTAACCGGGCCTGTGGATGTGTTGATTGTGAATCATCATGGGAGCAATACCAGTAGTAATGAGCATTTTTTGAGGATATTGGATCCTGTCGTTTCCGTTTTATCGGTGGGAGCTAATGCTTATGGCCACCCTACCCCCGAAGTAATGAACCGCCTTTCCCAAATAGGCAGCTCCGTTTATAAAACTGAAGAAGGTGACATTGATATTTTAGTGCATATGGATGGGAGTTTTGAGGTGGAGGGGGATAGCTACCCTTAAGAGTAACCCCTCCCTTAAGCTAAGGGAGGGACGGGGTGGGTTACTCTTAGCTTTAAGAAAACTCCTTTATTACCTCAATATTTTTCACTATCTTCTCCCCATGCTTAAAAAAATCTTCCACACCCTCCCCTGGATCGCGCTCTCTATTATAGGCGCCTTTGCCTACACCACCATTGCCCTTCACCGTGGCGAATCACTCAATGCCGTTTGGATACTCCTCTCTGCCCTCTGCACCTACACCATTGGCTATCGCTTTTATTCCAAATGGATTGCCACCAAGATCGCCGTCTTAAACGACAACCGCAAAACACCCTGCGAGGTTCATGAAGACGGCCGCGATTTTGTGAAAACTAATAAATGGATTGTATTTGGCCATCACTTTGCCGCCATCAGCGGCCCGGGTCCTTTGGTGGGCCCTGTTTTGGCTGCTCAATTTGGTTACTTGCCCGGCACTTTGTGGATTCTTATTGGTGTTGTGTTAGGCGGAGCGGTTCAAGATTTCTTCATCCTATTTTCATCCATGCGCCGTAACGGAAAAAGTTTGGGTGAAATGGTAAAAGAAGAAATCAGCGGCTTTGCCGGTATTATTGCCCTTATCGCTATTGTCTCCATCATGATTATTCTTATTGCTGTTTTAGGACTTGTGGTCGTCAAAGCTTTAGCTCATAGCCCTTGGGGAACTTTTACTATTTTGGCAACCATCCCCATTGCCATGTTTATGGGATGCTACATGCGTTTTATCCGTATTGGCAAAGTAAGCGAAGTGACCCTTATTGGCATTGTTTTATTGCTAGCATCCGTGTGGGGAGGAAAATTTTTTCACGAAATTCCTGCACTCTCAAAAATTTTAACTTTTGATGGCCCAACTTTAGCCTGGGGCATTATAATATATGGTATCCTCGCCTCTATTCTTCCGGTTTGGCTCCTCTTAGCTCCCCGCGATTATCTTTCTACTTTTATGAAATTGGGAACGATTGGCGCTTTAGCCATTGGTATTCTCATTGTGATGCCCGAAGTGCATATGCCCGCATTAAGCCGTTTTATTGATGGAACAGGCCCTATTTTTGCCGGCAAAATCTTTCCGTTTTGTTTTATCACCATAGCCTGCGGTGCCATCAGCGGTTTTCATTCACTGATTGCCAGTGGCACTACACCAAAACTGATTACCCGCGAAAGTCATGCGCGTATGGTGGGTTATGGAAGCATGATTTTAGAATCGTGTGTGGCCATCATGGCCTTAATTGCCGCCACCACGCTTGACCCCGGTGTTTATTTTGCCATCAACACCCCTCCTGCTGCTTTTGGTGGCGTTGCCCAAACTACAGTTCAAACCATTAGCGGTTGGGGATTTCCAGTGACTGTTGAACAAATGACAAGTCTTGCAGCCAATATAGGCGAAACAACTCTCTTTGGACGTACAGGGGGCGCCCCCACTTTAGCCGTAGGGATGGCGCATATTTTTTCTCAGGTATTAGGAGGCGAAAAGTTAATGGCCCTTTGGTACCACTTTGCCATCATGTTTGAGGCTCTTTTTATTTTAACAACCATTGATGCCGGCACGCGTGTGGGCCGTTTTTTATTACAAGCCCTCCTTGGTCATATTTATCAACCTTTGGGT
The DNA here is from genome assembly GCA_019695305.1 of bacterium. NCBI lineage: Bacteria > bacterium. The sequence goes on along the minus strand of JAIBAG010000003.1, from coordinate 149,148 downwards.
AATATCAACGCATACGGCCCCAATATTGCGGCAAGTTTATTGTTTGTGTGTGGCTGGGGTTATTTTTTATACAACGGCGTGATTGACCCCAATGGCGGTATTAATTCGTTATGGCCACTGTTTGGTATTGCTAATCAGTTACTCTCGGTAATTGCGCTTTGTCTGGCCACCACAATTTTAATTAAGATGAATAAGAGCCGCTATATTTTGGTTACTCTCGCCCCTCTGTTGTGGCTCGTGAGTGTAACGTACACAGCAGGATTAACAAAAATATTTTCAGCCGATCCTAAACTGGGCTTTTTAGCCCAAGCTCATTTTATGGAAGGACAACTGGCTCAAAATTTAATTCCCGCCGATAAAATTGCCGCTACGTCTCAGATTATTTTTAATATGAAGCTTAATGCTGTAGTTGATGGAGTGTTTCTGGCTTTAGTGACCATGATTTTATTAGCCTGTTTTAGCAAATGGATAAAAATGAAGTTGGGAAAAGAACCGCTTCATTTAAAAGAATCACCCGCTTATTTTTTTTATACCAGCACGCCTGTTGGGGTTTCTTATTATGTGAAGGAAGAAAATAATAAATTAACAGGTCAAGCTTGGGCAAAAGAAATGGAACACAAATTTACCAGGCCACGGTGTTGTTAGTCGCCACCTGGATTGTAATCTTCAAGTTCAGGATTTTCTCTAGATTCGCGCGCTTCTCTTTCGTTAGGGTTTTCATCACGAGTCAACACACGCAAGGGTAAGCTTGTGTAAAAAGCTTTAAATAATACGGGATCTACCACCGTGATTTCGGCAGGATCTACCAACACGACCTCACCTGTGATGATATTGGTTTTATACTGCAAGCCACCATCTTCATAACCAAGGCCATAACGGGCCAGGGTTGCTTTAATAACCTCTAAATTTTGGTCGGCTATAGCTTTAATATCTGGTGTTAAAAATGCTGATGTGGTCCACACTTGAGGGTCTAAATAATTCATTTGAACCACATCATAACTTAATCCAGGTATAATTCTGCTATCAACAGCGGGATGACCAAATTCTGTTTCAAAAACAATTTTGCTATAACCCTCCACATGCACAACCGGAACTCCAATAGCCTCTAATAAAGTATCTCCAAATTGAGTATTACTAGGATCCTCACGCGTCGTGCTGGTATTATACAAAACTTTGTATGCCTTAGTGCCGTCTGTAAACACTAATCCCGAATCTCCGTTATCAACATAAGTTAAACTGTCAACAGCAGGCGGCGTTACACTGGCAATAGCCGGGTAAGATATAATAAAACCTTCTCCTATAAATTTATCACTAAACGTATAAACATCTAACGGCCCACTTTCGGAACCACCTAAAACACGCGTTGAAATAGAAACTTGGCGCACAACAGGCGATGCGGCAGATACATCATCCGTACTTCGCACTAATCTAAAAGCCGCACGCGATCTGGGAGTAGCAGTGGTGACAGGACTTGTATTTGTTGCCACTAAACGAGCACTGGTGATTTCTTTATCAAGAAATTCTTGAAGCTCGTCAGGATCTCTTTCCAACACATGCGTTTCTAAAGCATCTAACTCCTCCATGATAGATTCGCTAGTTACATCGTCATAATGCATACGTGTACCTATTAGTGGCCGGCCCATAGGCAAACCAAAGGCCATAGGCAAAATTCCATCAAAATCATCATCATCGGTTTCCGCCTCAGTTCGCATATTTTCTAAATACGCTTCCCCTAATTTATCCAATAAATGTCCCTGAAAACCTCTGTAAAAGTAATTTCTAATATCTTCTTTGGCTACATCATTTAATTTTACGCGGTACCGCCGTTCATACTCTTTTATTGTGTAAGTTATTTTTGCTTCTATAGCGGGCATCCAGTCTTGCACTAATTCGGCCATGCCTTCTTCGTCTGGAATAATAGAAACAGCTTGCGGAGCCGCTACAACTTCTTCCTGCGTGGACCTAACAGGAAACGGAAGAACTAGTCCTAATTCTGGTTCCGTTGGAACACTATTTTGGCCCTCTTTTACAAACTTCACCGTCACTACTTTTCCGCCCTCCAGCGTAATGGTATACACTTGGCCTAAATCGAGGGGATTGGCAGGGGCATAAACCAAGCGAAGATCAGCCTTCATCATCATAGTTAACATCTGCACATAAAAATTTAATTCTGTTTGTGGATCAACAGAACCCTGTAAATTATCATAATAAACATCATTTTTAGACTCTCTCCCACTCATGTACATCAATCTTCCAAAAATAAGCTCAGGATGAAAAACCACATCTATTGCTTTTTTGTCTGATTCTAAAAAGGAGTCTACGATATTTTTAAAAGTAGTAGCCAGACAGTCATTGTTATATCCACCTGCTAAATGATAAGTGTCAAAATTACCAAAGGGAAAACTTGAATTGACCCCCAAAAAATCAAGACTTCCATCGAGGCTATAAAATGTAGAAGTCATTTGTAAAAATACATCGGGATGAACAGGAAAACGAGAGTCGTAAAGAGCAACACGCGGCACATCCTGATAGTCATTAGCTAAAAAGCTGCCAACATTAGTAGCTGCAGGTCCATCGGCGTGGGTTATTAAAAATACAGCACCTGTATGATCCTGAGAAGGTGAAGTAACACGTTCTTTTTGGAATGGATTTCTAAAAGATGTGTCTGGAAGAACATTTGAAAAATTAATTTGATCAATTCCTAAATCAAACGTTGGGGCAGGATAATGAATTGGATCGACATATCCCAAATAAGGATGGTCATATTCACTCAAAAAACGACCGTCACCGGTTAGCACGCCTAAAAAAGCTCCCCCCGCATCATGAAGCCAATGTGTTAAACCTTCATAAGGTTCATCATCATTTAAAATATGATATTTACCCTCTTCATCTTTATGCACTTCTACAGCCACACGCACTCCATCTGAATAATAAAATGCTTCAAATGAATTTGAAGTCGCTGGATGCGGGTGCAAGGCTTGGCGGGTGGGTTCTACGGAGGCTACATAATCCCCCAAATCACGATCTGGTTTTTGTTGCTCAGCCTGGATTCCTTCCCTCACAAACTTCACCGTCACTTTACGGCCATCGGCAAGTGTTACTGCGTACAAATGCCCCAAATCAAGCGGATTGGCAGGGGCAGATACTAATTGTATCTCACCAAACTCTTCTACTAATTCGTGTATATAAGCATCTAATTCGGCTTGTGGATTGGGAGCTCTTTGCAAATTATCATAATATATATTGTAATCTATATTGCCGCTTTCTAAAACCAAAGGGCCGTAAATTAATTGAGGGTGTAAAATAATTTCTATACTTTCCCTTTGCGACGCTTCAAAAGCCTGCACAACATCTCTCACCGTACGGTATACACAATCAACATTAAAGCCTCCCGCCACATGATAACGGTCAAAGTTTTCAAACGGGAAATCAGAATTGCGCCCAACAAGACTAAGAGCTCCATCGGCACTATAAAAAGTACGCGTTGTCTGTAAAAACACATCAGGATCAACAGGATAACGGGGATCGTAAAGAGCAACGCGCGGTATATTTTGATAGGCGCCATCCAAACTGTTGCTAATTGCCGTACTCACAGGCCCCTTGGCATGAGTAATAAAAAATACATCTCCAGTATGAATATCAGACGGTGACGTTACCCGCGCTTCCTGCGCAGGATTTCTAAAAGAAGTATTGGGTAAAAAGCTGGCCAAATTAATTTGAGCAATTTCCAGATTTACCGTTTGGTCTGTACTCAGTGTTCCCGAAACTTCTGGATAATGAATGGGATCGCTATATTCAAAATAAGGATAGTTATCCACATCTAAAAAACGCCCATCACGTGTTATTACACCTAAATAATCCCCGCTCTCGTCATCATGAAGCCAATACGTCATTTTTTCTAAGGGGCTACCATAAGTTGAAGCTTTATATCTGCCATCTTCATCCCATTCCACATCAACGGGCATGCGCATTCCATATAAATAATAGAAGGCACTAAAAGAACCGCTGCTTTCCGGATTCAGATTATTTGTTGGCACAAACGGAACAAACTCTCCCCGCACATTTATCCACGCATTCCTGCTTCCCGAATAAGCCCCGCCGTCTCTTAACAAGGCCGAGGCCATCCTTGGTAAATTAGGAACCTCCATCACTGGTTCGGCATCGCTGTTTAAATGCGCTTGCGTTACCAAATTAAAATTGCCACCCGTGGCTTCATAAATGCGAGCGGCTGCATATCTATTGGATAAATCCATTTGTAAATAAAACGCACGCTCCACCGAACCTTCTGGGCCAATTCTATCGGGTGGTAGCATATCTACCGTCCAAACTTCGGCCCCCATGGCACGAGCTAAGCGGGCAAAAATAGTGTCTGGTCCGCAACCCAAATCTAAAATACGCATACCAGCTAAAACTTGCGCCTCAATCAGGCGAGCCACATCGCTTCTATCAGGATGTAAATCGGGATTTAAGGCAGCATCCACAATTTCCGGATCTACCAAGGCCAGAGCCTGAAACAGTTGCCGTACGGTATCGTAAGAATTATAAACAAGCCCGCCACCCAAAACTGCCGGCACACCAGGCACAGCACCATCTTCTAATCCGGTAACAACTTCAAAGCCTCCTTTTACTGCAATTTGATCTTTTAAATAAATAATGCGAAACGCTAAGTCTCGCGCTTCGGTAAGAGGCTTTATATTCTCTTCTACATATTCTATAGCGGCATCCGAAGGCTTGGGCAATTTTGGTAACTCTCGTCGCAGCTTTTCTAATAAAGCTTTATACTCCGGTATCCGCATATCACCAGCCACCTGCATTCCTTCTTCCGGCTTTACCGGCAAATCACCGCTAAAAGCTTCAGGATCCACAACATCAATCATGGGTGTTATGTCGTTATGTTGTTCGGCTATTTCATCGGCACCACTTGTAGCTTCGGGCAAAATCACTTCGTGATACTCCTCGGCTGTGGGTAAAATAAAAGGCGGCATGGGAGGAACCAGAGGCGGAACAACAGAACTTATACTTCTAACACCTTGAGGCAAAACAAGTGTTGGTACTACAGGTTCTAGAACAGGCGCAACATACCCCGGATACCGCACGGCCAACGGTTCGGCCTTAATCGCTTCTATTTCGCTAGGCATGAGCATGCGCGGGGCTTGATAACGCGCTACTGTGGGTAACGGCGGAACGGAAGAATTACCATTCACCACAACAGGCCTCACTGTGGTTTGGGTTGTTGTTTGCAGACCACCGCCGCTTGATGTTGTTGCACCACTTGCTCCTTGAGCGGCCAGCGGTAATGTTTCTTCGGGTAAATAGGGATTGTACGGAACAGCAGTAGGTCTTGAACCTGGTAATTCGGTTACTACACCCGGTTTAATACGAATATCTCCCGGTGCATAAGGATTAGAGCTTCTGATGGGTGTGGTAATTTCAACTTCGGGAAAAACGGGCTGAGCATTTTGAACAAACTGTTGTGACAGCGAACCGCGCCCACCTGCTGCTCCACCTAAACCATAAAAAAGAGCACCCAAACTTATACCCAAAGCTTCGTGCGCCACAGCAGTAAGTTGCGCCTGATACGCTTCTGGCCCATTATCCAACACCATGCTCATTTTTTCCGCTTCAAACCTGTAAATAGGATCCGGTAAAATGGGTGCATTAAGCATGGGATTAATATTATATCCAACTATTTGATCCAACTCTTGGGCCTTACCAAAAAAAGTACGAGGGATGTTCACGGCATAATATCCACCGGTAAAACCAACTTCATCGTTAAACGATACACGATAACGCTGCCCACTTTTCAAATCGTAAGCATAATAAGTACGCGGTCCAAAGCCTTGTACCGGACGTTCAAAATCTATTTCTAATTCAAATTGCGGGATTAAATTATCGGCCGGCCGTTCATACACAATGCCCATTTTAGTTGCCAAAACAGAAATTACGTTTTCCACTTCATCATAAAAAATGCGTAAATCATTGTATGGAACACGGTTATAAATATCGTGACGTAAATCACTTAGCTTTTGCGCGTTGGGTTTATCTTGCAAAGCATAATTGGAAATAAACAAACTTGTAGTATCAAAACCACGTTCCCACCACACTTCAAAGGCGTGCTTAAAAGTTAAATCGTGATTAAACTGATTAAGATAAGACCACAAACGATTGTTGCTTACACCAAGGTCTTGTTGAGAAAATGAGAGAGTTTCTTCGTTTGACACCAGTGCAGGTGTATTGCTCGCCACAACATCACTTAAACCTACACTATCAACTTCCACATATTCATCGTTTGTAGTGGGACAAATTTGCGATTCATCCACAACCAATGGCACAGTACTTTCTTCGGGCAATAGAGAAACATTATCCTCTTCGTAAAAAGGATCGTTTGGGTCGCACTGGGGAGGAAATAAACTGTAATCAAATTCATCCATAATAAAAAAACGCCCCTTTAATGGGGCTATCAAATTCTGTTAAAAATGGATCATCGTGCCCAGATTGATCGCTTATAGGTTATCGGTAAATTGATAGAAAAGTTGCGAGGTATTTAAATAATAAAAACAACAACTTAAAGGGTGCCAGGTACATCTTGGGCATGCATCTTGGGCATGTTTGCGGGCAAATATACAGCTATTAAATTGACAATTTTATATTTTACTAGTTAATATATATAAATATGAATAAAAATCAAATGCTTAATGCATTTAAAGCGCTCGATTCAAAGCTTAAAACACAGGCAAAATTGCTTTTAGGTGGCGGCGGAGCCATGGTTTTAGCCTACGATTTCCCACTGGCCACACACGATTTAGATGCTCTTTTTTATCAGTCCTCCATTACTGAAGCTGATGTTGAAAAGGAAATTATTGAAGTAGCCGACGAACTGGGAATCCCTAAAGACTGGCTTAACTCCCACTTTCAAACTTTTCTTTATACACTCCCTAAAAATTACCCTACTCGTCTTAAAACTATCTACGAAGGCCCTCATTTAAAAGTGGATGCCTTAGGTAAAGAAGATTTGCTCATTCTTAAATGCTTTGCCGGCCGCGATAAAGACATTCCTCACGCCAAAGCTCTCATTAAAAAAGGAGCCGATCCCGATATTGCCGAAGCTCATATTAAAGAAATGGCAGAAAAAAATATCCCTAAAGCCGAAGAAGCAAAAGAATTTTTAACAAATATTTTGGATGATTTAGGACTGTAACAATGAAAACACCCAACATACAACAATTATCGCGCCTTTATTACGAGCTTGGTAAAATTGGTGCGCGAGCTGTAGGCGAAAACAAAGCCTGGGATGAAACACCACAATCTCTTGAGGCTTTACTGGCTCTTGCCGCCGATTGGTCGCGCTACGACGCGCGTTTATTTGGAATTTTGGTGGATTATTGTTACGATCACTGGAAAAATATCAATCCCCTCTTGTTGCGACAGAATATGCAACAGATGCAAACGCCACAAACCTTATTGGTAATATTCAATTTTATTTATTCATCACATCCCAATACCGAATTGGAATATTACTATAACTATTTAACCAAAGGCTACAAACCACTCAGTACTCAATTATATTTTATGAACCTATACGGTGCAGGTACCCCATTAATGGAAAAAGCCGCCACCGAAAGTTTAAAGGAATATTTAGACTGGGGATTTTTGGCTCGTGAAAAACCAATTTTATATGGAAAAAACAGAGAAACAATTGGCCATTGGGCCATCAATCAAAGAGAAAATATTTTAAAGAGAATTCTCAAGGAGAAAAAAACCATTACCCTTAGCGAATACCTGACTGCTCTTGATCATTCCTTGTCACGCCAACAAGCTTTAATTGACCTGCAAAATTATACCCCTATCAAATCCATTTCCAAAGGAAGAGCCAGCTACTGGACTCTTCGCTAAAACAGGCAACTTTTTTAGCTCTTTGCCGATAATCGTCCTTGAAAATAGCCCTAGTTTTGATACAAGAAAGCAATTCATGACACTTAAAAACACTTTAAAAAACATGCCGTTAGAGGATGTAAACTCTCAAAAAACGCTGCAAAACAGCCTTTTATTGGGATCAAACCTGCTGTTATCCCAGCAGTTTAAAGAAGGTTATTGGTGGTATATTTTAGAAGCCAACGAGGGGATTAATGCCGAGTATATCTTCATGTGCCATTACATGGGGCTTACTAATGTTGATACGCAGAAAAAAATTGCCCAGCGTTTAGTAAACACGCAAGCCGCCGATGGATCGTGGAATTTATTTTATTCGGCCGCTGGCGATTTACACACCACCATCGAATGTTATTTAGCGTTGCGTTTGTGTGGATACGATACAACTCACCCTACTCTTTTAAAAGCCAAAGAATTTATTCTTAAAAAAGGTGGCCTTACTCAAACGCGCGCCTTTACGCGCATTCATTTAGCTCAATTTGGATTAATTCCTTGGGAATACTGCCCCGCCATGCCGGTAGCTTTTATTCATATGCCAGCCTGGAGCCCGCTTTCTATTTACGATTTTTCAAGCTGGGCGAGGGCTACTATTGTGCCGCTCTTAGTGCTGCTAGAAAAGAAAGTAACGAGGAAAGTCGATTTTAACTTGGATGAGTTATATGTGGAAAAGTCTGCTGTCATTCTGAGCGAAGCGAAGAATCCCTCGAAAACAAGTAGATCCTTCGCTTCGCTCAGAATGACAAATCAAGAGCCTGACTGGAGTTTTAAAACTACTAAAGGCGCATTTTCTTTTGAGCAGTTCATGATTAATCTCGATAAAACGCTCAAAAAGTTTGAAAAATATTTGCCGGCCAAAAAATCGGGTTTGCAAGCTTGCGAAACCTGGATACGGGCCCATTTAGAAAAAACCGAAGACATTTATCCGGCGTTAGCTTACGGCGCTCAAGCGCTGCATGTTTTGGGATACTCGCAAGATGACCCCATGATTAAAAAAGCGCTTAAAGCCTTGGAGTTTTTTCAAACACCGTCGGCAAGTTTAAATGCAGCAATCCCTACTCCAGACAAAACAGGTGAAACAATTTATCAACAATGCTGTGTATCACCCGTATGGGATACCCCTTGGGCTGGTGTGGCGTTAGCCGAAGCCGGTGTGCCGCGCAACAACCCACAACTTGTAAAAGCTGGCGAATGGTTACTCTCCAAACAAATTTTAGACTGTTACGGTGATTGGTATCAAAAAAATAAAGGAGCATTGCCCGGTGGCTGGAGTTTTGAATTTGAAAACGATTATTTTCCAGACGTAGATGATACGTTTGAAGTGCTCTTGTTTTTATCTAAAATTGATATTCCTCAAGACAAATTTATTAAAGCCTCAGCTAGGGCCCTAACCTGGATTGTTTCCATGCAATCGTCCAACGGAGGCTGGGGTGCTTTTGATAAAAACAGCACCAAGGAAATTCTCAATAAAATCCCCTTTTCCGATCACGAAGCTTGCCTCGATCAACCCAGCGCCGATTTAACGGGACGCGCTTTAGAAGTATTTAAAGCATTCGGCTATACTCAGAAATATAAACCGGTTAAAAAAGCCATCAAGTTTTTGGAAAACACACAGGAACAAAACGGCAGCTGGTGGGCGCGCTGGGGCGTTAATTACCTCTATGGTACTTGGTGTGCACTGCAAGGCTTACAAGCCATTGGCTATGATATGCAGAGTGACAAGGTTAAAAGAGCTGTAAGCTGGCTTAAATCGGTTCAAAATGTGGATGGTGGTTATTCCGAAAGTTGCGATTCGTATGTTTTAAAACGCCACACGCCCTACCCCCACTCTACAGCTTCACAAACAGCCTGGGCCTTAATGGGGCTTATTGCTGGTGGTGAAGGAAAAAGTTTAGAAGCCAAACGAGCGGCTGATTATCTTATCAATTCTCAAAATGTCGATGGTACTTGGGACGAACCCTATCATACCGGCACAGGATTTCCCGGCCATTTTTATATCCGGTATCACGGATATCGGCATTTCTTTCCCGTGTTAGCCTTAGGAAAATATAAAAAAATTTAAGCTGCTTTGGCCTTAAACGGCTTTAGCTTTAAAAAAATAACCGGGATTAACAATAAATCACCAATAAGCGCAAACATACAACAACAGGCCACCGCTACGCCAAAATGCGTAGTAGGCCAAAGTTGCGAAAAAGAAAGCATCAAATACCCACCAGCCAGCATTAACGATGAGCTAATCAGCGGGACTCCAATTTCATCAAATACTTTTTTAAGAGCTTCATCGTGCGTAAGTCCAAACTGTTCTACATACTTTTTCATACGCCAGATGATATTAACGGTATCGTCCATGGCAATTCCCAAAGACACAGCAAATGTCATAGCCGATGCAATATTAATCCAAATATTAAAAAAACCCATAAAACCACCTACCATTAAAAGGGGCAAGGCACTGGGCAACAGCGACAACAAGCCCACTTTTACCGAGCGAAATAAAAATATCATGGCAATGGCTATAAAAACACCCGAGGTTAAAAGCGACACCACAATAGTATGGGGAATAAATCGCAATACTTCGGACGTGCTTAACGCTTTACTCACAAGTTTGGTATTAAATTCGGGAGAAAAAGAAGTACTAATTGTTTTTGCCGCAGCATCAAAATCGTCAAGAGAATCCTTAAGAGTTTCATTAACCGACGAAAAAATACGTGTTACCGCTTTGGAATAATCTAAATTAATTAAGCTACGTAAATGAAGTTCGGCCTGATTCATTTCCATTACCAGCATAATTTGTTCTATTTCGGCACGGGTATCCGGAATTTTATAATAAGTCGGATCATTATTATGCAAAACCTGATTAAAATATTTTACCAAATCGGCAATGGAAGAGATGTGGTTGGTGGATTTAAAATTTTTTGCTTCGGCTTGAGCAAAAGTATCGAGCTGCTTCATAAATTGAGGCTCTAAAAGCAGCCCAGGAGTATCGGTATCGTGCAAAATATCCGACTCTACCCCGCCCCCTACTCCCTTTCTGGCAAAATTATTGGCCTCAATCATATTAATTTTGGTATCATTTTTAAAATATTTAAGACTCGACTGATTGATTTGCAGCTCCGAAATCCCTATTAAAGAAAGCACAATAAGAAGCATACAGCCCACGCCTACTGAAGAGGGGTGTTTTGAAACTAATTCATACGCCTTATTAATTGTGAGTTTAAGATAAGGGTTTTCTGCTTTATTTGGTCGATTTGATTTACTTTTGGAATTATTAAGAAGTATAGGAAAAATCGTAAACGAAATAGCGTACTCCACAATAACAGCAATAAAAACGTAAAGACCAAAATCTTGCAACGAATTAACCACACTAGTGACAAGGGATAAAAAGCCAAACCCATTAATAATGCTGGTAAATAAACACGGAGCGCCTATGTTTTTAAACATAATCCGCATGCGCTCTATAGCCGGTAAAGTATAATCGGTGCGTTGAAACTCGTTAATAATATACACCGAATCGCAAATATTCATGATCACAATCACGGCCGGCGCCATGGTGGTGAGCCAGTTAAATTTAACCCCCAGTAAACCCAAGGTTCCCACAGTAATACCCATGGTAATGAGCAGTTGTACAAAAGTAATAAGAGTTACAAACCAGTTACGATACAAGTAAATAATAAGTAAAAGAATGGCCACAATCATGATGGGTGTCAGTGTATTCTGTTCTTTCTCTACCACTTCGCACACCGAGCGATTCATCACCGGTAAACCAAAAATAAAAAATTTAACCCCGCTCTCTTTTGTGACTTCATCAGTAAAGGCGCGGGCCTCATTGATAAGTTTAGAACGGGTGGCATCATCATGCCCTAACTCAGGAAAGCGCGCCAAAATTGCAGCTGCCTTTCCAGACTCGTTATAAATTAGGTTTTTATAGAGAGGATTTTCTATTAGTGCCTTGCGTTCTTCGGGCGGAACACCAGTTTTAATCCAGGCCTCTGGAATAAAAGGCACTACATTTAAAGCATCTCCTTTTTCATCCTTAACACTCACGGCTTTCCACAAATTGGTTAAACTTAAAACTTCGGTATAAGGTTGAGTTTTGAGATACTGAGTTACCTTTTGGGTAACAGCCAATGAAGACGCACTAAAAGCATCATCGGTTTCGTACATAATACTCATGTACTCATCCGAACCAAAAATTTGGCTCATCTTTTGGCTTAAAATAATGTTGGGATCGTTACGAACAGCGATAGCTTCAAACGAGTTGTCGGGTTTAATTGTACCCGCAAAAGGCGCTAAAAAAAGAGTGAGAACAAGAGCTAAAATTGTAATGTAGGTTTTGTAATTCCAAACCCACGAGCCCATTTTTTCAAAAAAATTCATACACGCATCCTATTCTCAAAACTGTGCAAAACAATTATTATTTTTTCTTTTTTAAACTACCGCCAAATGAATATGAAAGCCGGGAATAAACATAGGTATTATTGTCAAAAAAGGAAAGCGGCAAATCCGGATCGCTATCCTGATTAATAATGCTTCCCCCTACAGTAAAACGCAGCTCTTTATACACATTGGTACCCGCTTCAAAAAACACAATCATTTCTTCATTGGATAAATCTTTCATCATACCCAATTCAAACGACGTGTTACGTACATCGTTTAATACAAACTGCGTGCCCAGAAAAATATCATTTTTAAGAGGTCTAAATTCCTCAAAATAATTGGTATGCTTGTCTTCACCTATATACTCGGCGCTTAAAATAAGAGTGCCGGTTTTAAAAACACCATCAAAGGTGTAATCTACTCCTGGTACAAACTGAAAATAATTGTTGGGAATGGCATCGCTCACATTAGCCAAAGGTAATTGATGTGGCTTTTCTGGATTACTGGCTGTAATTTTATACGCAGCTTCGGCATGCAAGGTAAATTTACCTAATACAGAAGCCACATTAAAACCAATCATGTCGATGGTGTAGTAAAAAGGCTGAATTCTCAAATTAAGATTGTTATCTAAAAGCAGATAAAAAGAAGGCTGACGTTCTGGCCCATGATAGTAATGAAGCGAAATATCAGTTGCTTTAATAGACCCAGAAACTTTAAGCCCTGCCCCAATTTGACGTCCATACCCTGCAATTTCCTGCTCCTCAAAGGCTGTAAAAGCAGCACCCATGGCCTGATTATCCAAACTAAAACGCGAATCAAACTTGGGCAATGGTGTTTCCATAAAAACAGGGAGCACGTACACATCCACGCCAAACTGACTTAAAAAACCCAACTGTGGATTGGTATATCTAAAACCAACCATAGGATCCCCCAAACGCTCGGGGCGATAATAATTACGCTCTAAATCTTTACGATTCATTACATCGGTAGGGTTAAACGAGCGGGATACTCCCCATGGCACCATTTGGAAACCGGCCGACAGTTCAATATTGTTGGTGTAATATTTGAGATAAGCTTCGTTTGGAATATACCGCATGCGATTAACATCGAGTGCATCAAAATAAAAAAGAGGTTTGATATTTACTAAAAAATTATCACGGTTGTCGTACAAAAAACCAAACTCAGCTTCAAAATTAAGCTGGTCGTTTATAGGGTGCTCACTTCGAGAAAAGAAATAATGCTGATTCTGGAAAGCTAAGTCGGCTTTATAATCGAGCTTGTAATTGGTATTTTTTTGTTTGGCTGGTTTTGTTTCTGTTACAGCTTGCACAGGAGCAGGTTCTGATGCCACGGGAGACACCGGCGCAGGCGTTTGGGGAGCTGGAGTTGATACAGGAGCCGGAGCAACTTCAGGCGGTGGCGCTTGAATGATGGGCACCGATTCGGTGCTAATAGGCTCACGATGCCGTAAATTGGGCCAAGATTCTTTGGCTTGCAGCTGGCATAAGGGCGCACATAAAAATCCCGTTAATAAAAATGTAGCTAATAATGCGCGCATATCTATTCATGACCCTTTTTCCCCTTACATCTCTCTACCTCCCCTAACCCCTCCTTACAAAGGAGGGGAAACTCCTCCCCTTTGTAAGGGGAGGTTGGGTGGGGTAGCTTATCTTTCCAACACACTCGTCATAAAATCGGCATCTTTTAAACCGGTTTGCAAAGCAAGAGATTCTACCACTAATGTGGAAAATGTTTTTCTATTTAAATCTTCCATCATAATTTTATAAGGTCTCCAAAATTTTGCGTTAATCTGACGATAATCATCAAAAGTAGCACGTTTTACCAAAGTACCTTTGTCATCATACAAATCCATGCGGGCATTTTGCAAATTATCATCACGTACCCACAGTGTTACTTTAGAATAAATGGATGTTCCCGGAAGCGGAACCGAATCAATCACCGAACAGTTGGTAGCACCACAAGGTTCGGCCTTCACATAAGTATAGGTAAAATCGCTGATGGATCTGGGCGCCATGTCTTCGTAGGTAAAATCGGACCCAATAAAGCTGCCTTTTTTGGCTCCACCCACAATGCGGTTACTCTTTTTTAAAGCCGGCAAATAAATCCACTGATCGTCATCACGCCCTTTGTTTTCATAAGTTAATAAGCCAGTACCACTTAAATTGGCAGGTTGCGTGATTTTTAAAAGAGCCTTACGTCCGGCACTCGCTGTTTCTTCCAGACTTTGATACTCAAATTCGCGAACAGCTTCGTCACCACCCTGCCCTTTAATAATCATCTTGCCTGTACCTTTTTCATCTACAAAGCCTTTATTCACCGCATCTTGCTTTTGAATAATATCCAGGCCCGTAGGTGTTTGTGCACTGGCCACTAAGGATGTAAGTGTTAAAAAAATGGTAAGTAAAAAACGAAGCATATGTCCCCCTTTAGTGAAAAAATGTAAACAAATTAGTAAAATTGGAAGTTAAACCAATCATACTTGATTCATGAATATCACAATAATCGTCATCCACAAAATCAATTCCAATGTAAACCGAGTTAGCACCGGTTCCTATGTCACTCACTTTAGCAGCCCAAGGGCCAATATTATCCAAACCAATCAACTTGGATGAAACAGGAAATGTAGAATTTTGTTGAAAATACGCTTTTACAGCGGCCTCAATTAAAAAATCAAATTGAGTTATATCAAGCGAAAAACCATTAAGGTTTACTGTTCCACTTAAATTTTCAATTTCTGCATTTTGAATCTCTACGTTAACACCCGAATCACAAGAAGTATTTACATTTGCTTGCAAAATAAGATTGAGAGTAAAATCATCTTCATTTAAATATCCTTTAAGTGGCATGTCAATTT
The DNA here is from genome assembly GCA_019695305.1 of bacterium. Taxonomy (NCBI): domain Bacteria; species bacterium. The sequence goes on along the minus strand of JAIBAG010000003.1, from coordinate 133,973 downwards.
CAATGAGGGCATTAGAACCACTTGGAGCTTTATGAATATCAAATTGTCCCCATGGTTTTAGAGAAAGATCTAAATCGGTAATACCTAAATTTATATTAAAATTTTGGCACAAAAGCCCACTCATACCGGTTAACGAAATAGCCGTAGAAAGAGTCCAATACGGAAGTTCAAAAGTAACATCACCCCAACTAGGTATATCCGCTGGGTTAGTATCTACTTTATTCATAGGCAGGCCTAATATTCCGCAAATATTTAACCCTTTTTGTACATTCACTGCTAAAGTAAAATCCATGAACGCCTTGCCATTATTGTCGGTTGTTAAATTGGTAAGTTGAGGTTTGTAATGAAGAGGTAAAGGCGAACTAAGGTCTCCCTCTAAATTAATCAAATCTTTGATCATGGCGTTAATTTTATCTAACATTTCACTATTAAAAACATCAGAACCGGCCGTTGCAAAAACAGGATCATCAGCACCTACATCACCCATCATCATGGTACGGGCATTAAGATGAGGGAGAGCCTTGCCACCATCAAAAGTTACTTTTTCAAGATCAAACGACGAATCTGTCACTGCTTTTACAATGGGATAGGCACCAGTAGAGTCAATCCCTAATTCAACTGTTAAACTTGCCGACAATGTTTTTCCTTCCAAACTAAACGTTTCATGCTTTTTTAAGCAACCCCATATTTTGGGAAACGATTCAAAATCCATATCGGCTTCTACTTCGGCATTATCCGAATCAAAATTGAGCTCCAATTTATTACCCGCTAAAAACCTGCTTTCTACATTGGCATGAGCCATATCAGGCCACAATTCCACAGTTGAGGCTTTTAGTTTCCAGTCGTGTAGGCAAAAAGGAGTTTTATCGTCTTCTTCAGATAACAAGGTAATGTTTTTAAGCCGCAAACCCGTATCAAAATTGTCGGCGTTGGCCAAACTGGGCAAAACAGTATCCGTTAAAAAATTGAGACTGTTTATTTTTGCACGCAATCCCTGCATATAAAAAGTATATTCGCCATCTTTAAAAACAGTGCCCTGTGCATGAACTAAATTTTCGGAGTTACTTGTAAAATCACGTAATTCACTTAACAACAGCTCAATCCAACTACCAAAGGAACCACCGCTATCATCATCATCATCATCATCATCATCATCATCTCCGCCATGCACACTTCCATTTTCTATCGAGGCAGGATCACAACGGTTAGTCGATGTAGCTAAATTGCAATTTACATTTAAAATACCTTCATAATTATATACCCAGGGTTGCTCTTCCAGTATTTCATCGGCATCGCTTAATACGTGAAGCCCCAAAATTTCATTCCAGGCCCCTGCCCAATCGGTCCAGTCAAATAATTGCGGGTCTATCCCTTGCGCTTCCAAAAAATCAAAAAACTGATTTTCATTTAAAATATCATCCCCTAAATTTTTATCGGCAGCACTACCCCATCCTGTATTGTGAGTGTCTAATTGAGTGTTGCCGCCTAAATAAATTGCCGGCAAAGTTTGTGTACTGGCGGCATCGGAATTAAGTGTTACCGTTACGGCATCCATCACCACGCTATCATTACCGCTTGTATAAAGCGCAGGACCACCCAATACGGCCTTGTTTTGAGTGATTGTCACATTACTTAAAGTAATTATTTTAGATTGCCCGTCAAAACCAAGGCTAGCAATAGCGCCTCCATAGCCGGCTGTATTATTTTGCAGGGTCGAGTTTTCAATTTTAACATCGCCATAACCTTCTACAAAAATTGCGCCACCCCAACTTACTGCTGTGTTATTTTGAAAAACAGAATTTGTAATTAGCACATCGGCATTAGTAAGTGCGTTGTTACGATACAGGCTAATTTTAACACCAGCTCCCTTTTCGGCCACGCCGTTTTGAAAGGTAAGGCCTTTTAATACCACATTTTGAGTATCGTTAATTTGTAAAACAGAACCGGCGGCAAGAGGATGGAGAACAGTTAGATCGGCCAAGGCTTTATTACCATCGGCAATGTTGGAAATAACCAAATTATCTTTACCAGAACCGCTAAGATTAAGTGTTTCATAATAATTGCCGGGGCAAATAACAATTTGCGTGTTACTATCGGCTAAATCAATAGCGCCCTGAATGGTGCGTGTAACAGCATAATCATCGTACTCGGTAAATAAATTACGCAACAAATCTACATAAATTGTTTTTTTGGAGGTATTGGTAAAATGCGTAACCGATAATCCACGAGCTTCTACTTCATCAATCCATTCGCCGACGCTGTTACAGGTATACGATACCTGCCCATCAGAATTGTCACCGTTAATCTCATCAATCGCTTCCTGAGATAATTCGCAAGCACTGCCTGTTTGCTGTGCCACACAATCACGAACAAGATCTAAATCGGTAAAACTGAGTCCGCAGGTAATCACATCGGACATATTGCAATAATTAGCCCTATTACGTTGGGCGCAAGCCGATATTAAAGAAATGAAAAGAATAAGAACGGCAAATTTATAAAAGCGCATAAAAAATTCCTCTGTGTTCTCCGGCCCATAGCATACTTATCGGATTTTTATTGCAAAAGTTGCTAAAAATAAGCTGGAAAGAAAAGCTTACAGGATAAAGTTTTATCCTTATAAAATAATGATTTTTAAGAGAAATCCCTATTGCAATAAAATGCTGCATTGCGTAAGGAATAGATCAACCATGGGCATGGGGGAAAGGGAGTTCTTATGATAAAGCCCATAGCCCCTGTTTCGTTAAGTAATAACCCTGTTTTCATCACACCTTTTGCCCCTGAATTAGAGCAAAACTTTACTCCTTCTAAATTGCCAGAAGAATTTGGAGGCTCCCCGCTTCCGGTTTGACATCCGGTTTTAACACAACAGGCCACGGGAACCAGCGATAGCGCCACTTTTTGGACAAATATTGGTACAGACACAGACCCTGTTTGGTATCACGGAACCTTCAACTTAAGTACGCTCAATTATGAAGTGTACATGAATACTGAAATGACCATTCCAAATCTTGACCGTGCCATCGGTGTCATTACGCTGACCGCAGGTGATGGAGTAAGCAATTATAAAAAAATAACCCCTTCTTTATCAGTAGAATCCATTCAAAGACCATCAAACAACGAAATCATTTATTACTTATTTTATGATGGAAGCCTGATTGATGCCTTTATTGGTTATCAAGTTAAATTTACCATTAAAAAGCAAAGCGACAGCACTATAGTAAGTTGGGAAAAAACAGGGGATCCCGGAATATATCAAAGCAAAACATTTTCTTTTGGCATTGATGTGAACACATCCTTTGAAAAATGCACCGGCTCCATGAGTTTTAAATTAAAGCCTGGCACTTCTAATGTTTATACGGTTGAATTTTATTCAAATACAACGCCTTCTTTTTACACCGCTTTCGTTTCTGGCTATGCACATAAAAATGCCGAAGACATAAAAACAGAAGCTATAAAAGAAGTAAAAAACACGTTCAAAGAATTAAAAAAACTTTTTGAAACTTTAAATTAATATTGTTTTACTTTGGATAAGATATTATTTTTTCTTGCTAGCTGTAGCGCGGGTAATACGGCTCTTTGATTTGCCAGTTTTACTGTCAAAGTCAACCGAGGCACTTACATTAATTACCAAGCCTTTTACAGCTTTGGCAATTTCTTCGCCTACGTTTACTTTTTCTAAAAATTTGGAAACCTCTTTGGCCAGCATTTCTACCAGCACGTCTTTATTTTTTTCAACTTTAGAGAGTAAACCATTCACAAAATCGCCAGTGATGTTAGATTCGGCAAAAGCCTTTTTAGCCATAGATGCCGAGCCAAGGCTTGCAAACACTACTTTTTTGGCAAAACTGGCCAGTGAGATGTTGGTTTTAGTTTCCATATTAAAGCGATTCTTCAATTCTCTTTTTAAACGATTTAAGCATGCCGGGAAGACTTGAGCTTATCAGTTTTTTCTGAATTAAACCTGGCACCGGGATTCCCAATTCTATATCCACTACATAGGTAGCTTTGGTAACACCCTTTTTTACTTCCTCCAAAATCCATTCGCCCTGATTTTTTTTAATAATGTCATCGCCATCAACAAACGACCATTTTATAGAGCTTGGAGATTTACCCGTCATTTTTAAAGTATAAGTCACTTTTTTCATGAGCTCGACAGTAAACGTAACTTCCTGGGAAGAACCCGATTTTTTTCCTAACTTCACATCTTTAGTTTCCTTGCAAAACTCTGTGTAACTTTCGTAATCGGTAATCACGTCAAAACATGCTTTAGGTGAAGCATTAATTTCAATTTTTTCTTGAACTTGAGCCATGTTGAAGAAGTGGATGGTTGATAGTGGATAGTGAATAGTAAGAGAGCTCTCTTTTCCATTCACCATACACCATTCACAATCCACCAGCTAAAAAGTTGGTTTTCTGTCAAAATGATGCCGTGTTTTAATAAACCGTATGGTTCCCGATTTACTGCGCATCACAACCGAATGCGTTGTAGCACCACCACCAAAATAACGAACACCCTTTAAAAAGTCTCCATTAGTAACACCCGTTGCGGCAAACATCACATCGCCGCTGGCTAAATCGTCAATGCTGTAAATTTTATCTTCGTCAGTGATACCCATCTTTTTTGCACGTTCACGTTCTTCGTTGTTGCGGAATTTAAGACGTCCCTGAAAATCACCTTCTACACAACGTAAAGCCGCCGCCGAAATTACACCTTCTGGCGCCCCACCTGTACCCATGAGAACATCCACACCCGACTGTTTAAAACAGGTAGAAATAGCTCCCGACACATCACCATCTCCTATCAATTTAATACGGGCTCCAGCTTCACGGGCTTCGCGAATAAGATCTTCGTGACGAGGACGATCGAGAATAATAACCGTTAAATCATTCACCGCACATTTTTTAGCTTTCGCAATTTCGCGCAAATTATGTGTGGGTGATTTGGATAAATCAATGGCGCCGCGTGCACTACGACCTACCGCAATTTTTTCCATGTAAGTATCAGGTGCATGTAAAAACTTTCCATGCTCGGCCATGGCAATAACTGAAATAGCACCCGGGCCACCCGAAGCACACAAATTGGTTCCTTCTAAAGGATCAAGAGCAATATCGGCCTTACTACCACCCAAACCAACTTTTTCACCAATATACAACATGGGAGCTTCATCACGTTCACCCTCTCCAATAACCACCGTTCCGTCAATGTTGATGGAGTTTAAAACCTTGCGCATGGCATCCACAGCTTCCTGATCGGCCGCATTATTATCGCCTTTACCCATGAGACGGGCACAAAAAATAGCGGCCGCTTCGGTGGCACGCACAACTTCCATTGCTAAATTACGATCCATAATTTTAGAGAGCAGACACCGTAAGCTTGCGCACGTGCCTGCCCCTACCTCATAATTTTAAAACTTTTTCTAAATCTTTAATCGTCGCTTTCGAACGCAAAGGCTTCACTGAATTCTTAATCGCCGTGTCTGGATCTTTTAAACCATGACCCGTTAATGTACAAACGATAGTTTTTCCTTGCTCAAAGCGTTTTTCTTTGATGAGTTTTATGAAGCCGGCAACCGATGTGGCCGAGGCCGGTTCACAGAAAACTCCCTCTATTTTTCCTAAAAGCTTATAAGCATTCACTATCTCACGGTCGGTCACTTTGTCAATAATTCCGCCTGACGCATCGCGTGCAGCTATAGCCTGCTTCCAGGAAGCCGGATTACCAATTCTAATGGCCGTGGCAATGGTTTCGGGATTTTTTACAACTTTGCCCGACACAAGCGGAGCAGCCCCGCTGGCCTGAAAACCCATCATCACCGGTTTGGAAGAAACTTTTTTAAGATTAAAATACTCGTTATAGCCCATCCAGTAAGCAGTAATATTGCCCGCATTGCCAACAGGAATAAAATGATAGTCCGGAGCACGGCCTAAATCTTCACAAATTTCAAACGCGGCTGTTTTTTGCCCCTGTAAACGGAAAGGGTTGATTGAATTCACAATGTGAATTGGATGTGTAGTACCCATCACACGCACAAGTTCTAAAGCTTCATCAAAGTTACCTTTAATTTCTACCACTGTCGCTCCATGCATCATGGCTTGCGACAATTTTCCCAAAGCAATATTACCATGAGGGATTAAAACTACGCACTGAATTTTAGCTTTTGCTGCATAAGCTGCGGCCGAAGCCGAGGTATTACCAGTAGAGGCACAAATAATGGCTTTTGCACCCTCCTCTACTGCTTTCGATACCGCATAAGTCATACCGCGGTCTTTAAACGAACCTGTAGGGTTCATGCCCTCGTATTTGAGATAAATTTCTCCATCATATTTGAGTTCATCTTCCAGATTTTTGGCGCGCAAAAGAGGAGTAGCTCCTTCGTGGAGTGTGATGATGGATTTATCGTCGATAGGTAAAAAATCGCGGTAACGGTGGATCAGTCCTTGATACATTAGCGTTCGATCCTCAGTAAAAAAGTTTTGGCCGTCATAAAATTAAGTTTATCTATTTCTTTAATAGAAGCTTGAACATTTTTTTCCAAAGCCTTGTGGGTTAAAATTACAATGGGCACGGCAGATCCATTGGGCAAGCCTTCCTGCTCTAGTGATGAAATGCTGATATTATTTTGTCCCAAAATAGCCGAAATTTTAGCCAACACGCCGGGTTTATCCTGTACATTAAAACGCAGGTAATACTCGCTTTCAATATCGTCCATGGGCACAAGCTTGGCCTTTTGAATTTCTTCAATTTTATATCCAAGCGGTGGAACACCGGGCACTTGATTAGCCAAATTACGGGCGATCTCGACGATATCGGCCACCACAGCCGTTGCTGTAGGGGGGCCACCGGCACCCATCCCATAAAAAAGAGAACTGCCGAGTTTTTCGCCTTCTACCATCACCGCATTAAAAGCACCGTCTACAGGAGCCAGTGAATGGGTTTTAGGTACAAGGGTTGGATGAACACGCACTTCAAGCGCACCATTGTCGCGCATTTTAGAAATTCCTAAAAGTTTAATAGCAAAACCAAAACGTTCGGCCATAGCAAAATCGTGTGGAGTAATTTGAGTAATCCCTTCGCGATACACTTTATCAACGGGCACAAGTTGACCATAAGCTAAAGCTGTTAAGATAGTAATCTTATGAGTAGGATCGATCCCTTCAATATCCGCCGTAGGATCAGCTTCGGCATAACCACTTTTCTGAGCTTCTGCTAACACAGTTGCAAAATCTTTTTTATCATGCGCCATGCCAGAGAGTATGTAATTGGAAGTGCCGTTAATAATACCCAACACTTTTACAATACGGTCGGCCACAAAGCCTTCGCGGATGGAACGTAAAATAGGAATAGCACCAGCCACAGCAGCTTCAAACAAAATATCCACTTCATGTTCGGCAGCCGCTTTGTAGAGTTCGGGACCATGATGCGCAAGAATAGCTTTATTGGCTGTCACAACATGCTTACCAAGACTTAAAGCATGCTTCATAATTTCGAGTGCCACAGGCTTATCGCCAATCAGTTCTACAATAATAGAAATTTCAGGATCATCCAAAAGTTCGGCAGGCTTGGTAGCAGCCATAGAGGCCGGAATATTAAACTGTTTTATTTTTTTACTATCAGGCTCACAGATTTTTTTTAGATGCAGCGGAAAACCTAATTTGCGGGACAACAGTTCTTTGTTCTTCACCAAAATTTCGTGAACCTGAGAACCCACGGTGCCTAATCCAAAAAGACCAATATTAATTTGAGGTGTACGTGACATAATTACTTTTTACTCTGTAATAATTTTTTAATACCCGTTACCGCCTGACGGATACGTTTTTCGTTTTCTACCAGGGCAAAGCGTACATAGCCTTCACCGTATTCACCAAAACCAATACCTGGCGACACACACACTTTGGCTTTGGCCAAAAGTAATTTGCTAAATTCAAGCGATCCCATGTCTTTAAATTTCTCGGGGATTTTTGCCCACACAAACATGGTAGCTTTTGGTTTTTCAATAGGCCAGCCAGCTTTGGTTAAACCTTCGCACAACACATCGCGGCGTTTTTGATAAATAGCCGTTCCTTCCCATACACATTTATCGGGGCCATCAAGCGCCACCGTAGCTGCAATTTGTACAGGCTGAAACATCCCGTAGTCGAAATAACTTTTAATTTTTTGCAACGCGCCAATAATTTCGCGGTTCCCACATACAAAACCCACACGCCAACCGGGCATACTGTAGCTCTTAGAAAGCGAGGTAAGTTCAACAGCTACATCCTTGGCCCCTTTTACCTGAAGAATGCTGGGCGCTTTGTAACCGTCAAATACCGTATCGGCATATGCAAAATCGTGAATCACAAAAATATCGTTCGCTTTGGCAAAACGCACCAGCTCTTCAAAAAACGGCAGTTCCACCACATGCGTTGTGGGGTTAGAAGGAAAAGAAACGATGATAAATTTTGGTTTTGGAAAAATTGTTTTAAGCGAGCGCTCAAGAGCCGGGAAAAAATCATCCATGTTATCCATACGGATACCACGGATATCGGCACCGGCAATAACAGCCGCGTACAAATGAATGGGATAACTGGGATTAGGCACCAGCACAATATCGCCCGGCTGGGTCACAGCCAAAATCATATGCGAAAGACCTTCTTTGGCTCCCATGGTAGCAATAGCTTCGGTGTCCCAATCGAGATCAACATCAAAACGGCGTTTGTACCATTTGCAAATAGCCTGACGCAGTTTGGGAATACCACGCGACACAGAATAGCGATGATTTTTAGGTTTTTTGGCCGCTTCAACAAGCTTATCAACAATATGTTGCGGGGTAGAAAGATCGGGATTACCCATCCCTAAATTAATCACATCATCCCCTTTTTTACGCTGATCGGCCATCTGGCTTGTCACTTGCGCCAATACGTAAGGAGGAAGACGTTTTAAACGAGGAAAATCGAGTTTCATGGTTTGGGGACAAGCAGGTCATTAGTTCTAACACTAAAAAAGACCCTGCTAGTACTGAGCAGGCTTGGGGATAGTGTATAGAAGGATTTGAACTGCTCAGTAGTATTAGCTAAAAAGCTAAAAGAAATCAAATAGTATCGAGGGGTTTAACAGGCAAAATTACCTAAACTCTCCTCATACAAATTTTCGGCTAAATACGACGAACGCACAAATGGACCCGAAAAAACGGCCTTAAAGCCCATTTCCAGCCCTTTTATCTTATAATCTTCAAATTGATCGGGATGGATAAACTCTTTAACTTCCAAGTGCTTTTTGGTGGGTTGCAAATACTGACCCAGGGTTAACAGGTCGCAGCCGTGATCTTTAAGATCTTGCATCGATTTTAAAACCTCTTCTACCTGTTCGCCCAAACCCAACATAATGCCCGATTTGGTGATTTGTTTAGGATGATGATCTTTCACCCATTTAATCACTTCCAGCGAACGCTTGTATTTAGCCGCCGAACGGACTGATGGTGTTAAGCGCTCGACTGTTTCGAGATTATGGTTAAAAATTTTAGGCTCGGCCTGACACACGCGTTCAATGAGTGGGCCTTTTCCTTGAAAATCAGGCGTGAGTACTTCCACGATGAGTTTAGGATGTTCTTTTTTTACTTCCTCAATGGTTTCGGCAAAATGATTAGCACCCAAATCAGGCAAATCATCACGATCTACAGAAGTAATCACCACATGACGGAGATTTAAGTTACCAATCCAGTTGGCCACATTTTTGGGTTCCATGGGATCAAGCTTACCCGGGCGGCCTGTTTTTACAGCACAAAATTTACAGGAACGCGTGCAGGTATCGCCCATAATCATGATGGTGGCCACACCTTTAGAAAAACATTCGGTTAAGTTAGGGCATTGCGCTTCTTCGCAAACCGTATGCAGATTAAGCCCACGCAGGCGGTCTTTCATAGGCAAAACACCCTGCGCATGCAGTTTCTTTTTAAGCCATTCAGGTTTTCTAAGTGGTTGATTCATTGATTTACAGGGTATCACGACACATCGGCCAAGGCCAGCTTTCCTTCCCAGCGATCTTTTAAAATTTTCTTTAATATACTGTAATCTGGTTTGTCGAGTGTTGGGTTTTCTTCAACTATTTCTAATGCTCTGTTACGGGCTGCCGCCAGTAATTTGGTGTCGGTTACAAGATTAGCAAGCCTCAATTCGGGCATGCCGGCCTGACGGGTTCCTAAAAAATCTCCAGGCCCTCTTATTTTAAGATCTTCTTCCGAAATCACAAAACCATCATTGGTATCCTCCATTACTTTTAAGCGAAAACGCGCTTCTTCCGAGCGCTTATACCCAGCAAGCAGCAAACAATATCCCTGATGCCCTCCTCGCCCAACCCGTCCGCGCAATTGATGCAGCTGAGACAGCCCAAAACGCTCGGCATGTTCAATAACCATCACTGTTGCATTAGGCACATCGACTCCTACTTCAATCACCGTGGTGGAAACAAGAATATGGATTTCACCTTTTTTAAAACGCGCCATAATCTCATCTTTTTCATCGGCGCTCATTTTCCCGTGTAACAGTTCAACTGCATAACTTTGAAACACGTCTTTTAAATGCACACACATGGTTTGTGCATTTTTTAAATCGATCTTTTCACTTTCTTCAATAAGCGGATAAACAAAATAAGCCTGGTGTTTTTTATCCAGCTCCTTGCGAATTAAATCGTAAGCACGCTCGCGCATTTTTTCGTTATACACATAAGTTTTAATAGGCTTTCGGCCTTGTGGCATTTCGTCAATAATCGACACGTCTAAATCGCCATACAGCGTCATCGATAAAGTGCGCGGTATGGGAGTGGCTGTCATCACCAAAATGTGCGGCACTATTTTATCATTCTTCCCCTTATTTTTAAGAGCCAAACGCTGACGCACACCAAAACGATGCTGCTCATCAATAACCACAAGTCCCAAATTTTTAAAGGTAACATCATCTTGAATAAGCGCATGTGTACCAATTACAATGTCAACTTTCCCCAACTGAATATTTTGGTAGATCATCTCCTTTTCAGATTTGGATGTAGACCCCATTAGAAGCTTAAGTGAAATACCCAATTGAAGGGCCAACGGCTCTAAATTTTTAAAATGCTGTCCGGCTAATACTTCGGTAGGTGCCATTAACACGCCTTGTGCTCCATTTTCTACAGCACGCAAAAGCGATAAAAAGGCTACAAATGTTTTTCCACTCCCCACATCGCCTTGCACCAAACGGTTAGCCGGATGATTTTTGGATAAATCGTGAAATATTTCACTCACCACTCTCTCTTGTGCTCCTGTTAATTTAAACGGTGCAAGTCCCAAAGCTTTTTGAACCATTTGTTTAGAGGTAGCAATCAGGGGTTCGGCGTATTCTTTTTGATAGCCTCTTTTCTTTAAGGCTAAACCCAATTGCAAAAAGAAAAGTTCATCGTAAATAACCCGCTGGTGCCAGATTGTTTTTTTATTATTTAATTCGTCAATACTTGCATCGGCAGGTGGTTTATGGAGATGCAAAATAGATTCGTGAAGCCCTACTTTAGATTCACCCGAAGCCCGTACCGTTATATTGGTATCATCAATATCTTTTAAATACTGGTCGAGCGTATGAAAAATAATTTTGCGTATGGTTTTTTGATAAAGCCCTTCGGTGAGTGGATATACGGGTATAATGGGTGGCAATGCGGCCCCTTCTTCTTCATCCCACTCGGATATTTCGGGGTGCGTAAACTGTTTGTGGTTTTTGTAATATTGGCATTCTCCAAAAACCAGCAGCTTTTTACCAATGGGGTATTGTTTTTTTAGATACTTTTCGTTGCCGTTAAACCACACCACAAGTACCAGGCCGGTTTGATCTTTTAAAACCATTTCATAGATCTTGCGCCTAAAATTACGCCCCATAGGGCGGCTACCCACACCCACCACCTCGCCTACAAAGCTTTTGTTGGGGCCGTTTTGCAGCGTTCGGCTGGTATCAATTTGACGACGATCGAGATATTTAAAGGGAAAGTAATAGAGTAAATCACTCACGGTGCGTACATCCCGTTTTTCGAGCAAACCCGCTATATAGGGCCCAACGCCTTTTACAAACTGGACAGGGGTTGTAAGGGGTGATTTTTCCATAAAGAGGGCAAAAAAAGGTTTCCTTTTTTGGGGATATCATATAGTGAATCCGGCTTCAACACTTCAAACTTGATGGAGATTTTATATGAACGTGAACGGAAACGAATTAAGAAAAGGCTATGTAATTAACTACGAAAACAAGCTGTGGACCTGCCTTTCGGTGGAACATCGCACCCCTGGTAACTTACGCGCCTTTGTACAGGTAAAAGCCCGTAACGTGCGCGACGGTACTCAAAAAGATTTCCGTTTTTCATCTACTGAAAAAATTGAACGTGTTTCTATTATTGAACGTAAAATGCAGTTTTTATATAACGACGGTGAAACCTATCACTTTATGGACACCGAAAATTTTGAACAATTGGAATTATCCAAAACCACCTTGGGCGATAATGCCAATTACCTCTATCCTGAGCTTGTGATTGGGGTTACTTTCCACGAAACCACACCTTTGGGCATTGCGCTTCCGCAAACTTTAGATTTTGAAGTAGTGGAAACCGATCCCGAAATCAAGGGTGCTACAGCATCAGCTTCTTATAAATCAGCCACGCTCTCTAACGGCCTGCAAGTGCAGGTTCCCCAATTTGTGAAACAAGGCGACACCTTGCGCATCAACACCGAAACCGGCGATTATCAGGAACGTGTTAAAAAGTAGTTTTTAACGTGGTAAAGCGCGGGTTAATTTTTTAAGAGTATCTTCAATAACAGGATTATTGTGCGCATAGGCATTGCGCAAATAGCGGATTTTACGGCGCAGCTTTAAGGCATCCTGCACATCATCCAAACTCGATAACGGCAGCAAATGACTATTGTGTAAATGCTGTTGAACAAGCTCGTTAAGCTCATTTAATAACACTTCAAATTCTTCTTCGGTTTCCAAAAAGCGAGTATGAAGACGACGGCTTAAAAAGCTGCATTCTCCACTCTCCTTTTTGGCCCAGTCGAGCTTCTTCTTCAAATCCCAATAACAGGCAACATTATCCTGAAATTTCAATTTGATAGAGTCTAATTCTGTAAGTAATAGTTGAAGCATGTTTTACTTGTTTTCAGCAGCTCTCTTCTCTTGGTATTTCTTCACCAATTCATCCTGCACAGGGCGAGGAACTGGAGCATACTTTAAGAATTCCATTGTAAACTCGCCCTTACCCTGGGTGGAGCTACGTAAATCGGTGGAGTAACCAAACATTTCAGACAAAGGCACTTCGGCATCTACCTGCACATAGGCATTGGTGGTAGATGTTCCCAAAATAACACCGCGACGTTGGTTAACCTGGCCAATTACTGCACCCTGAAATTCTTCGGGAGCCTGTGTTTGTAGCTTCATGATGGGCTCCAGCACTACCGGTTTACACTTGGCATAGTATTCTCTTATAGCGGTCATGGCGCAAAGACGGAAAGCCAAATCGGACGAATCCACATCGTGGTACGCACCGTCATTAATAATGGCGCGGAAGCCTACAACGGGGAAACCAATGAGCAAACCTTTTTTAAGCTGTTCTTGGAATCCTTTGTCGCAAGAAGGGATAAATTCGCGGGGAATTTTACCGCCCACAATTTCATCCACAAATTCGTAATCGTTTACAGCATCGGCAGGGAGCGGTTCAAAAATACCCAAAATTTTAGCATATTGACCCGAACCACCGGTTTGCTTTTTGTGCTGATATTCAAAGGGAGTAGATTGCGTAATGGTTTCGCGATAAGCCACCTGGGGTTTGCCGGCAATCACTTCGCAGGCATATTCACGCTTCATGCGTTCAATATAAATTTCCAAGTGCAATTCACCCATACCCGAAATAATGGTTTGGTTACTTTCTTCATCACGGTGCACGCGGAAAGTAGGATCTTCACGAGTAAAACGGTTAAGGGCTTTAGAAAAATTAGCCGCAGCCGATTTTTCTTTAGGTTCTACCGCAAGCGAAATAACCGCATTGGGTACGTGCATGGAGGTCATGGTGTAACGGATATCGCCATTGGTAAAGGTATCGCCCGAGGCGCAATCTACACCAAAGATAGCTACAATGTCACCAGCGCTGGCACTTTGAATATCGTTCATTTCATCGGCATGCATACGTACTAAGCGCGGGATTTTTACTTTCTTCTGATTGGTACTGTTCACAATAAAGTCGCCCTTATTGATGGTACCTTGATAAATACGCATGTAGGTAAGCTGACCAAAACGTCCGTCTTCAAGCTTAAATGCCAAGCCTACAAAGGGTTTAGCAGGATCAGCCGTGAGAACTACTTTAGCTTCTTCTTTATCTTGGTCTAAGGCTACGTTTTCTACTTCGGCAGGGTTAGGCAAGTAATGAGCCACGGCATCTAATAATAGCTGCACACCTTTATTTTTGTAAGCCGAACCGCACATCACGGGAATAAATTTTAAGCTTAAGGTAGCTTTACGGATAGCCTTGTGGAGAATATCGGCAGAAACTTCTTTGTCCTCTAAAAAGAGTTCGGCTACGTGATCATCAAAATCGGAAACAGCCCCCACTAAATCGTGGCGCATTTCTTTGGCTTTATCTAAAAGATCGGCAGGAATTTCTTCAATACGGATTTTTTCACCGTTATCGCCATCATAATAATTGGCTTTCATTTCTACTAAATCAACAATACCTTGGAAGCGGTCTTCGGCCCCAATGGGCAATACAATCATGTGAGCATTGTGGCCCAATTTTTCTCTTAGCTGGCCAGTAACACGGAAAGGATCGGCACCCGCACGGTCCATTTTATTCACAAAAGCAATACGAGGAACGTTATAGCGGGTCATTTGGCGATCTACGGTGATAGACTGAGACTGAACACCCGACACCGAACAGAGAACCAGGATAGCACCGTCTAATACACGGAGCGCGCGTTCCACTTCGATGGTAAAATCCACGTGGCCGGGGGTATCAATAATGTTAATAACTGTTTTTTTCCATTCGGCGTAGGTAGCAGCCGACTGAATGGTGATGCCTTTTTCACGTTCAAGGTCCATGAAATCCATGGTAGCACCCACACCACTTTTACCGCGTACTTCCTCGATTTTGTGGATCTTTTTGGTGTAAAACAGAATACGTTCCGTTAATGTGGTTTTACCCGAATCGATGTGAGCCGAAATACCGATGTTGCGGACTACAGAAATGTCATTAGCCATAAGAAAATCTCCTAAATATCTTAAATAAAAATTTGAAGGGTGCTTCTATAATAAAGCACCCTCAAAAGTAAAGCTTTTTGTTGGGAAATTGGGGGGTTACAATCCTACATCACTAACAACATCGGTGGCATCTGTTGGTATAGCTTGAGGAACAAAAGAACCTACTTGATCTCGATTGGCCAAATCTGCCCGAGCAATACCCAATTGATTAACTACAAATACATTTTGGTGCAAAGTAGCGTTTTGATCCACAAAATCGTAAAAATTATCGGAGTTAGATTTTTTATTCTTCAAGTCTAATCCTGTTTGGGTCAATTTACCGCGGTAAATATTAAGCCATAAAGGATGAGTCACAAAAGGCAATGCCCGTACTAAACCTTGGTCGTTGCCTTGTGCACGAGGGCTAAACCCTGGCAAATCGGCAAAGGGAGCAATATTATCGCCCGAAAAACCAGCCGCATAAATTTCATCGGCCGATAAATGCAAACGCTGGGCATGTCGCTGGGCAATAGATAAAGCCCCTACTTCTTTTCCTTCACGACCATTTAAAATTTCACTGGGCCTAAAAGTAAAAATATAATTGCCAAATTCTTCAAACATTTGGCTGGCCGAAGTAAGAGCTTTGGCTTGCACCAAATCGGATAAAAGAATTTCTTTTTTATTGGGATCTTTAGGGTCAATCACATATCCATCTACCCCTTCTACATAGGCAAGACTTCCAAAACCGGCTTTGCCATCGGTAAAACCACTTTCTTCCAGCATAAGCGCTACAAGAGGAAAACTGGAGGCCGATACAAAACCCACGCCAACGCCCCGAGTTTGTAAGGTATGCACCAAATTGCGCATTTCTCGATACGGTACCGGCAACATACCGTGGTCGCTCGCATAATCAAAAGCTTTCTTCATATCGTTTAATGTTAAACCGCTAAAAGCCTGCAGAGGGAAATTATAGGATAAAAAAGGATCTATACTATCCAGATAATCGTAATATTCCAAAACAGTCATGTCTGGTTTTGGAAGTGGTCTATCCGTAAACGGCTGCGTATTTTTCCAACTAATAAGTCCCATTTCTACAGCAGCCTTAAAAACAGCGTCATCAGTAACATCACCCGCCCATAAGGTGTTGTCACAATCGGTTAAATATAAAAGATGTTGGGGATCATACACACTTAAACCATCCAACCACTGGCTGATGTTGGCATAATTATTGGGTTCCCAATTGCCTACAGGCAAATCATGAGGCGAAACCGAAATGCTTAAACAACTTTGTTGAGGATAACGGGAATTAAATACAGAACCATCCGCACAAGAAGAAGCCACAGCTATGGGTAAATAATTAAATTCAAGACGAACTGCATAGTCACTGCCAGGACGGGCTTTTACCTCTTGAAGCACTCTATTTAAAATAGCCTCCGCATCGCTCTTGTTTGAAAGCAAAAATGACTGCTCAATATCAGCTATTTCTAAAAGTTTGCTATTACCCAAAACTGCTATGGCTTCAGCCGATTGGTTATTAATGAAAACGTTACTTAATAATGATGTATTTATTGAAATGCCCATAGTCCCTCCCCAGAGATACCTCCTTTATCGATAGCTTAGGTGATTTTGTTGCGTGGATTTTGTGAAATTAAGAGAATTTTTAAGCTATAAAAATAGGGGTTAGCCCTATTAAAAATTTTATTCTACCCTCTTGACCCTTACGGTCTAAATCTTTACAATTATCTCTATCCTAATTTTAACCGGGCATGGGAAATTTAGAGAGAGAAAAAATGGATAAGAAAAATTCTCGCCGTGATTTTTTAAAAAACACGGCTACTCTTGTAGCTGGAGTTTTAGTAGCTCGCCCAATCAACGCCTTTGCTTATCAATGTGCTGATACATTGAATCCAACGATACCCGGTGCAATAGACACATACTATCTGTCTGAATGTACAGGCTATGGTCCATTTCAGGATACTGTGTATGAGTTATCTGATTGTGCCACCGACTTATCACCTTCCATGTTTCAGGGATTGCCACCAGCCATAAGACATCGCTTACGCAATGCCTTGGCTCGTGACCCCGAAGCCCTATGTGAATGGTTACTCGATCATTTACCTTAAGCTTTAATACAGCAAATTGATTTTAAAAAAGCCCCGTTTATTTCGGGGCTTTTTTTTGCATCTATAATTGGACCTGCTTTATTTTCCACAGCATACGTGACGACCAAAAATGTACCGTACTAAACCAAAAATACATCGCATTAAGTTTCTCTAAACTCTCGGTCCCCTTCTCTTGTACCCTATTGAGAGCCGCCTGAGCCTGCAAAGCCAAGGGCTTGCTTACATGCTGTATTTGGCAAGCAAAAAAGGTATTATAAAAACCATCGTCATCTACACAAATAGACTTTAACAAAAAGCTTAATTCCTCAAAAAAATCTGCAACGGCGCAAGGATCCTCATCCGATTTTAATACCAAATACTGCCTAACCACCTCTATTTTATGCAAGGCTTCTTGAGCTGTCTCAAAATAGTGTTCCAAATATTTAATGGATACACGCACGCGTTGTTTCATTAATTTTTTATTCCATGGGGGCGACACCAAATAATTTTTAATGGTTTTAGAGATATCTTTTTTATGTTGCGGGATATAATTTAAAGCTTCATCCGGGTTAAGACGCTCTACAAAATCAAGCTTTGCGCCGTAATCGACCGGGATCACATTGTATGTTTTAGAAGAAGCAGAACGCAGCATGTCGTTAAAAATTTCTCTAAAACGATTGAGCCAGTAGCCAGTTAAAATAGGTTCACCGTTATTGCCTTCTACCATTAAAGAAGACTCGCTCCCCTCCTTTATAGCTCTCTCTTTGGCTTCGTTACGCATGTTAGCATTAAAATTTTCAATAAGCTTAGGCATGGCGGCAGCATGGCTTTTGGAAGAATAACGGTCGTAGGCTAAATCTTGGCCCGTTAAAAAAACGGTAGGGCACCCCATGCATAAAAGAGCCATGTACAGCATGTGACTTACCGAATTACCGGTAAAATAATTTTTAGCTTCAGGAAAAAACCAATTGAGCTGGGCCAACCCACGCATCATCTGCATTTTGGGCCCCTTATAAACCTTAAAAGTATCGGGAGCCACAATAGGACAGGTTAAAAAATAAGTGTGAGGGAGTTTGGGTAAATCATCAAAAAAAAGACGTGTTTCTGGAACGCGTTCTAAACAACCTACAATGTGAGGTGTAATTCCATTTTTTAACAATATCTTTAAAGCAGAATCACAACAGGCAATAATAGCTCTATCTTGCACTTTTTTAAGCCATTTTAAATTTTTAACAAGAGAAGGCCCCGTGGATACCAAAATACCGGGAGTCTCTTTAAATTTACCCACTAAAGAGTCAAACAAGGGTATAGTGAGAGACTCTTTTAAATTAGCAATGCTATTAAGAAAACCATAGTAAGTATCTTCGGGGGGCACATTAAGATAATAACTGCTACGTTTAACCTCCAAATAAAAAGACTGAGCTACTCTTTCGTAATATTCTTCGTCTTCAGTAGTTAAAACCGGATCAAGTACCACGGCCATCGATTTTAAATAAACACTTTCAGACGAGCGTACTAATGGAATAAAAAAATCAACAAAATCAAGATTCTCGTTGGCCCCCACTAAAAAACGGATGCGCTTATCCTTAAAAATTTTTTCATAATTTATTAGCGCTAAAGAAGCGCAAAAACGAGAGAGTGATTTTTCGATTACTAAAATATGGCGCGTTTCACCTTCTATTTTTTTTAATAATTCTGTTAAACAAACGCCAAGGCCGCTCCCATACAAAAGAATAATTTTAGGTCTTTTGATATTCGCTTCTTTTATAGACTGTTGGGCACAAGCTTTAAGGTTGGGCTGATATAATTCTTTATAATCAGATAAGAGAGAAAAAAGATCATCACGATTAATCTCTTCTATTATTCTTTTAAAAAGTTGAGGGTAATAGCGCGCTAAAAGCTTTTTATTTTTTTCGAATAGTTTGGTCATAATGGGAAAAACTAGTTTTTATAATACTGAATTTTTATTTTTTCCCATTTTGCCCTTAAGCTTTCTTTAAACCCTGGGTGAGCAATTGCAATCAATTTTTCAGCCCGTTTTTCATCCGATACCCCATACAAATTAGCAACCCCATATTCGGTGACAATATATTGGGTGTAATGCCGGGGAGTAGATATGAGGCTTCCTTGTGGCAACGTGGGATAAATATTGGAAATGAGTTTTCCATCCAGATTAGCCGTAGATTTAAGACAAATAATACTTTTGCCATGGCGCGCCTGATTAGCCCCTTGAACAAACGAGAGCTGTCCACCTACGCCGCTGTATTGTTTTAGCCCAATCGCCTCACTGCACACCTGCCCTGCAAAATCAATCATGAGGCCCGAATTAATGCTCACCATATGCTGGTTTTGGGCCATGAGATAGGGTTCATTCACAACCGATACCGGCAAACAAACAGATGAGCGTTTATTGTGGCCGTTCCGCTCATCTAAAAAATCGTAAAGTTCTTGTGAACCAAAAGCAAAAGCAAAAACACTACGATTAGGAAAAATACCTTTTGAATGATTTGTAATTTTACCGGCCTTACATAATTTTAAAAAACCATCCGATACAAGTTCGGAATGAATACCAAAATTACCTTTTGACGACTGCGCTAACTTTTCGGCAATTAAATTGGGGATAGCACCAATACCAAATTGGAGAGTATCACCCTCCTCAACAAGTTTAACAACATGCTCGGCAATAGCCTCATCTTCGGGCGATACACTAAAAGTGCTCATTTGCGGCTGCGGATAATTTACTTCGTAAGAATATTTAAGTTTGGATATATGAACTTTATTGTCACCATGAAGAGAATCACCGTAAACAACAGGCATGGTGGCATTGATTTCGGCAATGGCTATGCGCTTGGGATCGTCCAGAGCTTCTATAAAAGGACGATACACCGCCGCCCCATGCGTTCCAAACGTGCAAAAGCCTTCCGAATCGGGCTGCGATAAAACCGCCGCTACAACACGCGGCTTTGTTTTAATGGCATAGTCCTCAATGCCCGTAAATGACAGAGGGATATATTCCATATGCATCCCCTGCGCATTCATCAAACGTTCAATAGGGCCGTAAAACCCGCTTTTAATAAATACTTTGGGATTTAAAAGGATGGGATGAGGATTGAGTAAAAGTCCGCAAAAAATTTCAAGATGCTCCCAGTCACTTCTCTCGGCAAGCGCTTCTAAAAGAGCTAACGGCTGACCACTAGCCAGCGGCACCGCCAGGGTGTCGGTTGGTTTAAAGAGAGAAAGGATTTCTTTGAGAGAAAACATAGTGGATAGTGGATGGTTAATGGTGGATGGAAAGACAAAAAGATCTTCTACTATTCACCATCCACTATCCACCATTCACTTTTTCTTATTCCTTCTTAAACTTCTTATACTTAATACGCGTGAGCTTATCGGCATCGTCACCCAAACGCCGACGCTTATCAGCTTCGTAGTCCGAAAAATTGCCGTCAAACCACACCACCTGACTATCGCCTTCAAAAGCCAACATGTGCGTGGCAATGCGATCCAAAAACCAGCGATCATGCGAAATAACAACGGCGCAACCGGCAAAATTTTCGAGGGCGGTTTCCAAAGCCTGGAGTGTGTTCACGTCCAAATCGTTGGTCGGTTCATCCAAAAGCAAAACGTTACCACCTTCTTTTAGAGTAATAGCCAAATGCACACGGTTACGTTCACCACCGGAGAGAACGTTAATAGGTTTTTGTTGATCAGTACCCGAAAAATTAAAACGCGACACGTAAGCACGTGAATTAAGCTCGCGTGAGCCTAACTTTATATTTTCATGCCCACCACTGATGACGTCATACACCGTGCGTTTATCCGAAAGATCAAAACGGTTCTGATCGGCATAAGCCAGTTTTACCGTATCACCCACGGTAAATGTACCCTTATCCGGTTTTTCCAAACCCATAATCATCTTAAAGAGGGTTGTTTTACCGGCACCGTTAGGGCCAATAATACCCACAATACCGCCCTGAGGGAGTGCAAAATTTAGATTTTCAAATAGGAGTTTATCGCCATAGGCTTTACTAACGCCTTTGGCTTCGATCACTTGCTGACCCAAGCGAGGTCCTGGTGGGATATAAATTTCCAATTCATCATCCCGCTTTTGACTATCTTCTTTGAGCATCTGCTCATAATTGGCAATACGCGCCTTGCTTTTAGAACGACGGGCCTCAGGGCTTTTATTAATCCACTCCAGTTCGCGAGCCAAAGTTTTTTGGCGCTTACTTTCCATCTTTTCTTCTTGTTTAAGACGGGTTTCTTTTTGCTCTAACCAGGAGGAGTAATTACCTTTCCAGGGTATTCCATGCCCGCGATCGAGTTCTAAAATCCAGCCCGCCACATTATCTAAAAAGTAGCGATCGTGGGTTACGGCAATAACAGTACCCTTATATTGTTGGAGATGACGTTCGAGGAAAAAAACAGATTCGGCATCCAAATGGTTGGTTGGTTCATCCAGCAAAAGAACATCCGGTTCTTGTAACAAAAGCCGACACAGCGCCACGCGGCGCTTTTCACCACCCGATAAATTTTTAATAAGTGCATCATCCGGGGGGCAACGGAGGGCATCCATGGCCAAATTAAGCTTGGTGTCCAGTTCCCAACCCCCAGAAGCTTCCAGTTTTTCCTGCACAGCGGCTTGGCGCTCGAGAAGTTTAGTCATCGCATCGTCATCCATGGGCTCAGCAAATTTAGCATTAATGGCTTCAAATTCTTTGAGAAGGCCCACTACTTCGCCGCAACCTTCTTCTACAATTTGACGAACCGTTTTGGTGGGATCGAGCTGGGGTTCTTGTTCGAGTAAACCGATGGAGAATCCTTTGGAAAAAGTCACTTCGCCGGTAATATCTTTATCGAGCCCGGCAATCACTTTGAGGAGGCTCGATTTACCAGAACCGTTTAAACCTAATACGCCAATTTTGGCGCCGTAAAAAAATGACAAATAAATATCTTTTAAAACCTGCTTTTTGGGTGGATAGGTTTTAGATACCCCCACCATGGAAAATATAATTTTTTGATTTTCTTCAGCCATAGAGTCTCCACATGTTTATTGCTTTATATAGAATACTTGTATTAAAAGACACAGGCATGAAAGTAAATGGGTTTTTCAAAAAAATAGGGAATAATATGCGCGGCACCATAGCCTCCCTCGTACTCTTTCCCACCTTGATGCTGGCCAATATTTTTCAAATGGCAAGTATTGTAGTAAAACCTTTTTCGCAACCGGTGTTTAGAAAAATTAACCGTTTTATTGCCAACACCTGGTGGGGCATGTGTGTACTGTGGGCCGAAAAAATTAACGGCACACAAGTGATAATTAGCGGCGATAATGTGCCTGTTAAAGAAAATGCCATTGTCATCATCAACCATCAAAACATGACCGATATTTTGGTGCTCCTTAAATACGCACTCACCAAACAGCGTTTAGGCGATTTAAAATGGTTTGTTAAAAAAAGTTTGCAGAAAGTTCCCGGCGTGGGTTGGGGCCTTAATTTTTTAGATGCACTTTTTATTAGGCGTAACTGGATGGACGATCAACAATTAATTGAAGAAACTTTTGCAACCCTCATTCAATATAAAGTTCCCATGTGGATCATTTCGTTTGTAGAAGGAACACGGTCACGTCCGCATAAAATTGCTAAAAGCCGGGAGTACGCTATCAAAAACGGTTTAAAACCTCTCAATTATGTACTTACTCCTCGTACCAAGGGTTTTGTAGGTACCGTTAAAGGATTAAAAAACCACGCCACGGTTGTTTACGACCTCACCATCGGCTACGAAGAAAATCCTCCACCCGATTTATGGCAATGGATGACTGGGCAAGTACGCCGCGCACATTTATACGTACGCCGTTATGAGCTCTCCAAATTACCTCAAGATGAAAAAGGTTTATCGGACTGGCTGCTAAAAGTATTTGAAGAGAAAGATGAACTATTAGCTTATTTCTATACAAATAAATCTTTTCCTATCCCACTGTAGAAGAGTAACCTACCTCTGTCTCCTCCCTCCTCGAAGCGGCCCCTGTGGGGTAATTTAAGGGAGGAGGACTAGATATTATCAGAAACACATGTCCCTCCCCCTTAGATTAAGGGGGAAGTCAGGAGAGGGTTACTCTTCACCAATAAAAAAACCCCTTAGTTTTCACTAAGAGGCTTCTTATGTCGGGACGACTGGATTTGAACCAGCGACCACTCCCACCCCAAGGGAGTGCGCTACCGGGCTGCGCTACGTCCCGTCCGGTACTACAAGAAGGGGTGCGGTCCTTTAATATAGACCTCAAAATTAGTCAATCAAATGCGCAACATAGTTCATTGAACCTTACATCCAACCATTGACATTTAAACCCAAGTCTTTTACTTAAAAAAGATCATGACATGGAAACAGTTCATACCCGGTTTTTTAACCCGGCAGTGGGACATCTGGTTTAAAAAGATGGAAAATGCCCTTGTTTATTTCACCCCCACCTATGTCACCAAAAACGATAGTCTTTTTTCACCGCTTGTAGCTGTTGTGGCTCTTATTTTAGCCGTTTTTTTAGTTGGTGTTGCCATCGGGTCATTTTTTACCTTATTTGCAAGCCTATTGGTGCTCTACTTCATTTTAAGCAAAATATTTGGCATCCGTTTGGATGCCGGCGATATTTTTGTAGTGTGATATGGGTTTAACAATTATTAACAAATTTCAACCGTCCCAAAAAAAAGAAGCCTCTAAAATTGCTTTAGTGTTGGCCGGTGGTGCCATTTCGGGAGGCGCTTTTAAAGTAGGTGGTCTTAAAGCCTTAAACGATTACCTGGTTAATAAAAAAGTTACTAATTTTGATATTTATGTAGGCTTATCGGCCGGTGCTTTTCTCATTGCCCCCTTGGCCGGCGGCATTCCGCCGGAGGAAATGCTGGCAAGTTTAGATGGCCAATCCAAACAATTTTCGCAACTCTCCCCTTTTCATTTATACCGCCCCAATGTTTTAGAGTTTTTGGAACGCCCTCTTAAATTTGTTTACGGGCATCTCACTTTTTTTCCGGGCATTATTTACGATTTAATCAAAGCTTTTCCATCCCTCAAACTGGACTTGGTTAAAAATTTAAAGGAACTGCTGCTGCACCCCTCGTACTCTACCTACGAACAGTTTATGACGCCTCTTTTGCGCGTGATGTATGCCACCCGAACCATCCCCACCATTGGCGAGCTCATGCCCTCGGGTTTATTTGATAACAGTTCTATTGAAAACTTCATCCGCGATAATATGAAAAGCAACCGGATGACCAATAATTTTAAGGTTTTAAAACGCATGTCGGGCCGCTCACTCTATATTTCGGCCATGGATTTAGATACATCAGAGCGAGTGGTATTTGGCCCTGACGAAAAAAATGATGTTACCATTTCTGAAGCTATCCAAGCCTCTACCGCCATCCCTGGTTTTTATAAACCAGCCTGTCTTAAAGGCGTTGATTACATAGATGGTGGTGTGCGCAATACGGCCAATATTGATATTGCTGTGGCTAAAGGCGCCGACTTGGTTATTTGCTACAACCCTTTCCGTCCTTTTAATAATAAATTGGTGATTGAATATTTACGTGAAGAAAATCATTACGTCACCAAATCGAAACGTATTTCTAACTGGGGCATCGGCATGATTTTTAACCAGGTGTTTCGTACTCTTTTTCATTCACGCCTTATGGCGGTCATCCAAAATTACCGTGAAGATCCCTCGTTTAAAAAAGATGTCATTTTGCTGCAACCCGCCGAAGACGACAGCGATTTTTTTGCTCTCAATCCTCTTTTCTTTTGGAACCGTGCTAAAGCAGCTTCTCAGGGTTTTCACTCGGTTACCGAATCTATTAATCAAAATTTTGATAAAATTGCCCCCATCATGCAAAAACATGGCCTCCAATTTACGCGCGAACGCGTTGATATGGATGCTATGCGCATGGCTAAATCCAACTTTGACGATCAAATCGTTATGGAAGTTTTAGAAGATACCTCTATTAAACCTAAAAAAGGTTTTCGCGTAGTTTCTGGTGGAAGAAGATAACTACAAAGCCGGGTTAATTACCTTTAAAAAATCAAATTTCTTAAAATCAGTATCGCAGCTCACTACCGTGTTAATGCCGTTTTCTTTAAGCAAAGTAGCATAATGAAGATCATGAATAAACACTCCTTTGCTGGATGGCAGCTCTTGAATCAAACTTTCAAAAACAGAAGTATGCTCGGTGGTTTCTTTGAGAAGATGACAAGAAGGATGAGTTAAATAAAAATTAAAAGCACTCAGCGCTTCTTGAATTGACATAGGCTTAATATACGAACCTGGATAAGTCATCACCTGACAATATTCGTAAAATATCTGCCAGCTAATATAAAAAATATTTCCAGAATTAAGAAGAGCTTCTAAATAAGAATTTACTTTTTTATGTTGAGAATAAAAACTGACCTGCGCATAAATAAAAATATTAGTATCAATGGCTATACTCATAGTTTTCTTTCAAGAAAATCCCATGTACTCTTGTCTGAAACGTCAAAACCAGGAAGAGGTTTCATGTTATGAAAAACGGGGATTTTAACTTTTATTTTTTTAGAATTATTTTCTCGCGATATATTGAGGCCCAATCTTAACAAGTCATTAATCACTTCTTTAATGCTTAAACCTTTTTTACGACTGAGTGACTTCACTTGTTCGTAAATCCCGTTCTCCAAAAGTAATGTGGCTCGTTTCATGAGATCAATCATAATAAATACACACCTTTGATGTCAATATTTAGCATCTTATATGCTATAAAAGTTAAATATATAATAAATACATATAGTTACAATAAAAAATGACCGCACCCCCGCCGGAAGTTTACGAAGGTGCGGTCTTTTTTCTACTGCTTTTTAACAGCGGCTTGCGTGTTATCATTAGCGGCCACTTCTTTTAAAGTGGTTTGTCCTTCAAACACAATATAGGGCTGCCAAGCGGCCAAGGTTTTTTCACCAATTCCTTTTACATTTAAAAGGTCTTCGTTTTTGGAAAAAGGTTTAGCCGTGCGGGCTTCAATGATTACCTTAGCTTTGGCTTCGCCAATGCCGGGTAAAATCATGAGTTCCTGAGCAGTAGCGGTGTTGACGTTAATCACGCCGCTATAGTTTTTTTGAGAAGCGGCAAAGCTTGCACCTGCCGCAAATAAGGTTACTACTAACATCATCATGCTGATGAATTGTTTCATTTGTGTTCTCCTTTAATTGGGGCTTTATTGACAGAGACTTTACGATTGCGAATATGCAGTTTTCCCGAGAGTGGAATCATATCCAAAATAACATTGAGCGATTGATCGCGGTTAACAATGGCGGTTCCCACCCTCGTCCACTGCGCTTTTTCGTCGTTATTTTTTTCGGTAATCACATACACATCTTTTAATTCGCTACTCATATTCTCTCCTTTCAAAAACCCCATGGGTTTTGGCTGGAGAGAAAGCAAGCAGAATGCCAAAATTAAAAATAGTGAGATGAAAAAATAAAATGCAGAAAAAACAAAATGTTATTCGCTAAAAATTTTATTGGATAAAAATTTAGGCATAGCGCAAGAGTCCGATTTTGAAACAAACACAGTCCCAATATGAAACAGTATTGAGACTCTTAATGGCGGCGTTCGGTAATATAATCGGCAATATTGATGAGCGCTTCTTTTTCTAGTGAGGGACGCAAATAGTCTAAACTTTCTTTTGCTTTAGACACATAACTTTTGGCTAAAATAATGGTTTCCTGGATGCCGTCGTATTTTTTGATAAGGTCTAAAACACGGGAAAAATCTTCTGGCTTCATAGAAGTAGATAAAAGAATATTTTTAATAAAATGACGTTCTTCGTTATTTGACTTCTTCATGGCTGCAATGAGTGGCAAAGTTAATTTACCTTCTTTTAAATCACCACCGTTTACCTTGCCAAATTCTTTTTCATCGGCCGTATAATCTAAAATGTCATCCATCAATTGAAAAGCAAGCCCTACATAATGGCCAAATTTATAAAGTGATAATTGTAATTCTTCTGAAGCCCCTCCTAAAATACCACCAGCCTGGCACGAAGCCGCAATAAGAGCTGCCGTTTTGCCATCAATAATTTTCATGTAATCGGCTTCGGTAAGTTCTACATCGTTTGTTTTGGTAATTTCAAAAATTTCACCTTCGGTAGTGGTGGTTACCGCATCGGTAATAACACGCAATACTTTAAGACTTCCCTGATTCACCAAAATATCCATGGCACGACAGTAAAAAAAATCGCCCACCAACACACTCACCTGATTACCCCAATTGTTATTGGCCGACTTTTTACCACGGCGAATCTGGGCATTATCAATTACATCATCATGCAGTAAAGAGGCTGTGTGCAAAAATTCGATAGCGGCTCCAACGCGAACACCGCTGTCATCACGAGCCCCACATACTTTGGAAGAAAGAATTGTAAGAATAGGACGCAGGCGTTTACCACCATTTTGAATCACATATTCCACCACACCCTGAACAAAAGGAACCTTGGAAACAAGACTTGCGCTCATAAACTCGTCCAAATGTTTGATATCGGCGGCAATGGGAATACAAATTTCTTTTATGTCCATGCTTAGCGTCTATTATGGCAAAGTTTAAGAGTCAAAGAAAAAAGAGCACCAGAAACTCATTGGAAATTAACAGAATATCCAGTATAGAACCCACTATGTTTTATAACCCTCAGATTGATTCAATTGTAAAAACCGGCAACAACGGGGCTGGAGTTTTAGTACTTCATGGGTTTACCGGCACTCCCGATTCAATGCGCCCCGTAGTTAATGAACTCCATGCTCAAGGATTTAGCGTAAACGCACCTCTTTTGGATGGCCACGGCACAACCCCTGAAAAATGTGCTCAAACCACATGGCACCATTGGTATCAAAGCACCCAAAAGGCCTACATGGAACTTAACGAGCAATGTTCTAAAGTATTTGTGTGTGGCTTATCTATGGGTGCCCTTTTGTCGCTTAAATTGTGTATCGATTATCCTCAATCCATTTCGGGTGCAGCGTGCCTGGCAACGCCACTCTATTTGAAGGGCTGGGTGCGCGGATTATTACCTATTGTATTTGGCACCCCCATTAAAAAAGTATGGAAGTTTCAAAAAAAGTTTGAAGTTGATATTAAAGACCCCATGGCCAAAAAGAATTTTTGGAATTACGATAAAATGCCCATATCGTGTGTTGCTAGCATTATGGAATTGCAAAATTTGGTGCATGAATCTCTGGAAAAAATTACAACCCCTCTACTACTTGTTCACTCACGACACGACTCTACAGCTCCTTACGATTCCATGATGAAAGTAGCACAAAAAGTATCTTCTAATATTACCGAAACAGTCACACTAGAAAACTCGTATCATGTCATTACAATTGACTACGAAAAAGATTTAGTGGCGGGAAAAGTTTCAGAATTTTTTAACCGATTTTTATAACTCTTAGCTTAGCTAAAACACTTGAGGGAGTTTATTATGCAAGACCTAATTTTATCCATCGACCAAGGCACCACCGGTACCACCGTTTTAATTTTAGATAAAGCCCTCAACATTTTAGCCAAAAAAAATAACGAGTTTACTCAGCATTATCCTGAGCCAGGTTGGGTAGAACACGATGCTAATGAGATTTGGCAATCTACGGTTAAAACAATTGGCGAGGCACTTTTACTTGCCGGTATGGATCCTGCACGTATTGCCGCCATTGGCATTACCAACCAGCGTGAAACTACTGTTGTTTGGAATCGAGAAACATCTGCACCTATTCATAAAGCCATTGTATGGCAAGACAGGCGCACAGCATCGCTGTGTGAAAAATTAAAAAAATCGGGTAAAGAAAAAAACGTACGTGCCAAAACAGGACTTTTACTCGACCCTTATTTTTCGGGTACCAAAATTAAATGGATATTAGACAATGTAAAAGGTGCCCGTGAGCAGGCTAAAAATGGACAATTGGCCTTTGGTACTATTGATACTTTTTTAACCTGGAAACTTACAAATGGAAAAAGTCATGTAACCGATGTATCCAATGCCTCACGTACCCTACTGATGAATTTAAAAACGCTGGCTTGGGATAAGGAGCTGTTAAAACTTCTTACCGTTCCCGAATCTCTTTTACCCAGCATCTGCCCTTCTTCTCACGTTTATGGCGTTACTAAAAACGTGCCAGGCATACCCGATGGCATTCCCATTGCCGGCATTGCTGGCGATCAACAAGCAGCACTTTTTGGCCAAGCTTGTTTTGGTATGGGCGAAGCCAAATGCACTTACGGCACAGGCTCTTTTTTACTGATGAACATTGGCCCCAAACCTATCCTTTCTAAAAAAGGACTTGTTACTACGGTTGCTTGGCAAGTGGGTGGCAAGGTGTCGTATGCGCTGGAAGGTTCCAGCTTTATTGCTGGCGCTGCTGTTCAGTGGTTACGCGATGGTTTAAAAATGATTCATTCCTCTTCCGAAATTGAAGCATTAGCATCAGAAGTTCCTGATAGTGGCGGCGTTACTTTTGTTCCAGCCTTAGCTGGCCTGGGAGCTCCGCATTGGAACCCGCATGCGCGAGGGGTAATTGGCGGTATTACGCGCGGCACCACAAAAGCACACATTGCTCGCGCCACGCTTGAAGGCATTGCGTTTCAGCAAATGGAAATTTTAACGGCCATGGAAAAAGATTCGGGACGAAAATTAAAACAGCTTAAAGTAGATGGTGGCGCCTCGGTTAATAATTTGATGATGCAATTTCAGAGCGATATTTTGGGTACTCCTCTTGTTCGTCCCAAAATGGTGGAAACCACAGGCTTGGGTGCTGCATTCTTGGCAGGACTTGCTGTAGGGCTTTGGAAAAACCAAGATGAGATTAAAGCTTCCTGGAAAGAAGATGCTGCGTTTACGCCGATGATTAATAAAAAGAAACGGGATGAACTGTTAAAAGGCTGGGTAGCAGCTGTTAAAAAAGCTTAGCAGTCTGTTGACAAAGTCGATTTATAAGCAATGTCATCCTGAGCGCAGCGAAGGATCTGGAGTAATTTTAACGGGATTCTTCGCTGCGCTCAGAATGACAGGTGGTTAAAACATACTTTGTCAACAGACTGTTAGTTATTGATAAATGACTAAAGGCACTCCTGTTAGATTTAAATGTCTATCTGTAGACCAGCAGGATTTTATTTTAAATTTTTTCATCAACCATAAACCGCTCGCATCAGCTAAAGTAAGTTTTTGATCAGAATAATCTCTTAATACACGTGTAGCCCCAGCAATATCTGTTTTTTCCATTCCTTGAATTTCCAGATTTTTTAAATCTTCTATAAAGCTCATAAATTGCAAAGCTTTGTAGGAGTCGTAACGTTTTAAAAACCACGCCTGAGCCTCTGCAATAACTAATGATGAGGTTAATAATTTGGGAGGATCACTGAAAAGTCTTAAAAAAAGAGGATGAAACGTATCGGCCTGATCTAAAAACGCGATAAAAGCACCCGTATCAACATAAACACTAATCTTTTTGGCCATAAATAATATCGTCTATTTCTTGACTGGAATTGGGATTTTGTGAATCAACCATGCCTGCATACTTCATCCATGGTTTTTCTTTGGATACTGGAATAATACTTCTTAAAGAACGTCTTAATAATTCAGCTAAAGATAAACCCCGCTTCTCCGCTTCTCTTTTTGCAGACTTATATTCATCCTGAGAAAGGCTAATTTGGGTGCGAATCATCATGATAACAAAATTATATTATTTGTTATCATTAGTCAATGCCTTACTTGTCTCAAATGCAGCCCCTAAAGCACAAAAACCAGCCACTCCAACACTTGTAACGTCATTGATATTACTGCTATTTATCCCACCTATAGCAAACACGGGAATTTGAAGCGCCGCACAGGTTTTTTTTAAAACATCAAGGCCTAACGCCGGATAATCTTCTAGTTTTGATTTAGTTTTATAGATGGCTCCGAGGGTAACATAGTTTGCTCCCTCTTTTTCTTTCTGAATCGCTTCTTCTCTAGAATGCACAGACACACCGATAATTTTATCAGGCCCTAATATTTTTCTGGCCTCGGCAACGCTCATTGATTGGTAAGTGAGATGCGCCCCATCCGCTCCTAACTCACGGGCTAAATCTACGTGATGATTGATAATGAAGGTAAAAGGATTATGAATTTTGAGATAATAAATTTCTTGAGCGACTGGCAAAAAATCTTCTATTTTATAATTCTTAAGACGCAGCTGGAGAGTTTGATATCCTTTCGATAAAAAATATTCAGCTAATTGATACGGACTTTGTTCTTTTAAGAGAGATTCGTCGATAATGGGATAGAAACCTTTGGATAAATGCATAAAAAAACCGGCTTTTTTATTGCCGGTTCAAATAAAATATGGTGGCCCTTAACCTTCGGTTAAGGACACACTTTTTCTAGGTTTCTCTCAGGGCCTTACAGGCCCCGAGATAAACCAAGTAAAAGTGGAGACGAACGGGATCGAACCGTCGACCTCCGCAATGCCATTGCGGCGCTCTCCCAGCTGAGCTACGTCCCCAAATTTGAGAGCGAACCTTTTAACAGTATTATAATACTTCCGTCAATAATAACTTGTAAGCCGTATATTGATGGGATATCAGGCTGTTATCTATGAACACCGACGTTAAAGGCCTTTTTTCTGATATTGCTCCTACGTACGACTTACTCAATCATTTGTTAAGTTTTAGTATCGATAAACGCTGGAGAAAAAAAACCATCAATCTTATTCATCCCGATAAACAAAGCCCTCTTCATGCACTCGATTTATGTGCCGGAACACTCGATTTAACTATAGAGTTCTTAAATCAATTTAGTGCTTCCACTGTTACCTCGCTCGATTTTGCAGCCCCCATGCTTGAAAAGGGGAAACCCAAATTAAATGAAGAGCAATTGTCGCGCACTCAAATTTTATGTGCCGATGCCCTTAACACAGGACTTCCCGATTCTTCTTACGATGTTATTTTCTGTGGCTTTGGATTTAGAAATTTACCCAATCGCACCCAAGCCATTAAAGAAATGTACCGCCTGTTAAAACCAGAGGGTGTGGTCCTTATTTTAGAATTTTTTAAACCCACCCGCTTGACTACCCGCCTCTTTCATAAAACATACGGCAATGTGCTACTCCCTACCGTGGGCAAATTAGTTTCGGGCAATAGCGAAGCCTATCGTTATTTACATAACTCTATTGATAGCTTTATTACTACTAGCGAAGCTATTGGCCTTTTTAAAGCAGGTGGCTTTCAAAATCTTGAAGCTAAAAAATTAACCCTTGGTATTGCCGATATTATCCGAGGCGTAAAATGAAACTCGTCATTGCCATTACAGGAGCCAGTGGAGCCATTTATGCCCATCAGCTCTTAAGCTTTCTTAAAAACGAAGGCGGACACGAAGTAGCCCTCATGGCAAGCCCCAATGGCCAACGCATTTTAAAAGAAGAAATTAATACCACAATTAAAGATTACGGTTTCAACACTTTTGCTCATACCGATTTTAACTGCCCTTTCGCCTCGGGATCAGCCATGGCCGATGCTATGGTAGTGGTGCCTTGTAGTATGGGAAGCATGGCGCGGATTGCTACAGGTTTGGCGAGTGATCTTATCAGCCGTTCGGCCGATGTGTTCCTGAAAGAAAAAAGAAAACTCATTTTAGTGCCGCGCGAAACCCCTCTTTCGCTCATCCATATTAAAAACATGGAAACCTTGAGCCTGGCGGGCGCCACACTCATTCCGGCCAATCCCTCATATTATAGTGAGCCAAAGACAATTGAGGATGTAGCCGCTACGGTGACATCTCGTATTCTGGATCATCTGGGTATCCCCAATAATTTGATGAAAAGATGGAAGCTTTAGCCACCAAAATTAAACATACACTTGAGATGATTAAATTTTCACACTCGGTGTTTGCCCTGCCCTGGGCTTTAAGCAGCATGCTATACGCGGCACACGGTTTTCCTTCCTTTAAGCTTTTTATCTTAATTGTGCTGGCCATGGTTACCGCTCGAAACGCCGCCATGGGCTTTAATAGGGTGGTAGATGCTAAAATGGATGCCGAAAATCCCCGGACTCAAATTAGACATCTTCCAAAAGGACTTTTAAAAACCAATTTTGTCATTGGATTTGTAGTTGTTAATGCTGTATTTTTTATAATAATATCTAAATATATCAATAATTTATGCTTTATATTATCACCTTTTACTTTAATAATACTTTTTTTCTATTCGCTCACTAAACGCTTCACCCATTACACGCAAATTTTTTTGGGTCTTGCTCTGGGACTTTCCCCTTTGGGAGCCTGGATTGCGGTGAAAGCGCAGTTTGATCTTTTTCCCGCCCTCCTCGGCTTATCCGTTTTATTTTGGGTGGCCGGCTTTGACCTCATCTACGCAGCACAAGATTATGTGTTTGATGTGGATAAGGGCGTTTATTCCCTCGTGGTTAAATGGGGAATAGAAAAATCCCTCTTCATCGCCCGTCTCTTTCACGCGTTAGAAATTGCCACTCTCGTTTTTATAGGCTGGAATTTCCATTTAAGCTTCATCTACTTTATTACTATAGCCATCATGGCTATTTTCTTAGCGTACGAACATAGCCTTATTAGCCCCAAAGATTTATCTAAGCTAGATATGGCATTTTTTACAGTAAATGGATGGATTGGTTTTATCTTTTTAGCCGGAACGGTGGCCGAAGTTCTTTTAAGTAAAAGTTAGTATTTTTATCAATAATATTAGTATCTTATATCGCAAAATAGCCTAAACCAAACCCTCTCGTATAAACGATGTATGAAGGATGAAAAACATCCCCTTCTTTAACGGAGCTCCTAATTGCAATCTCAACTGCATGATCATGGCTCTCATGCATCTTAAACCTTGGGCCTCACCTAATGCAGATGGAAAAACCTGGAGTGATCCTTTTAATAATTCTGATTGGCTTGATTATTTTTTAAAACAAGTGGGGCTTACCCGCCGAGGAACAGGCGGAACGGGTTTATCCTCCTGGGTTGTGGCTCAATGCCTAGAATCGCACGATTTATCTACCTGCTTAATCAATGGTGCGCATCTGGGAATAAAAAAAAATAAATTAATTTTAGATAGCGCAAATAATTATGATGAAGCACCTTTTGTGTTAATTGCCTGCGTTCAATATAACTACCTAGAACCGGACCGACACAGCCCTCACGCCGTAGTCATCACCGATATTTCTCCTACCACTGTCACCTATCACGATCCCGGCTTGCATGCTGGCAGTCATATACAAAAAAGCCGCCAACAGTTTGAACAAGCTCAACGTATGTGCGGATTTAGCTCACAAAATTCCATGGGCTACAGTAATTTAATGGTAATTTGGGATCAAGACCACATTCCCGATTTATTTAAAGAACTGGAGCATATGAAACAAAATAAATCTAAAAAAAGAACGCTTAATATAGCCGATGAATATGGCCGCTCAAGCTTTGCTATTTATCGTAATCCCGTATCGGTTATTAATAAAATATTGTTTAAAAGATAGTTAGTTTAATTCCTGCACATGCACCTTGCCAGGACGGATGGGAAGCGTAAAGCAAAACTCGGCACCCTTTCCTAAAATAGAATCTACCCAAATACGGCCGCCGTGGAGTTCGATGATTTTTTTAGCAATGGTAAGCCCCAAACCTGTGCCGCCGTACGAACGCGTGATACTGCCGTTAGCCTGACGAAATTCTTCAAAAATTTTGTGTTGGTCTTCTTCCGAAATACCAATGCCGGTATCGCGAACCACAACTCGTACCATTTCGCCACTACGCTGGGCGGTTACTTCAATGCGGCCGTTTTTAGTAAACTTGGCGGCATTCCCCACTAAATTCATCAGCACTGTTCTAATTTGATCTTCATCACCAAATACCGTGGTATTACCAGCAACCGAGGTTAAAAATTCATTTTGATTGGCAGCATTAATTCCTTCAAACAAGGCCGCCACTTCTTCTACCATGCGCGATAAATCTAAACGGCGGATCTCAATTTCACCGCGGCTGGCTTCCACTTTAATAAGCGAGAGTATATTATTAACAATATCCAGCAGAGAATTACCGGCCTCTTTTATCATTCCCAAATGACGTTTTTGATCTTCGGTAATAGGACCATCGCTACCCTCGTAAATAAGATCGGTTAAACCCAAAATGCCATTTAATGGTGTTCGTAACTCGTGCGTTACATTGGCCATCAGCTGGTTTTTAAGCTCGGTAATTTCGGCCAGTTTTTTATTTTGTGCCTTAATTTGGCTAAAGAGTGTGAGATTAGAAATATGATGCCCAAACCAATACCCTATTAATAAAAGAATACTGCGATCTTCTTCGTCAAAAGCTTTTTCTTTAAGTGGCTTGCCAATATTTAAAATACCAATCCAGCGGTTCTTTAACATGAGTGGAATAACACCCTGGCAGGCAATTTGGGTAAAATAATGAATGCCGGATGAACGTATATCGACATAGCGATTTTCCTGGATAATTTCGTCTTTAAAAAGAACGTTTTGAATTTGGCGCACGTAAAGTAAAAATTCGTAATCGTGCTCAATGGATACATGAAGAGGTTTTTCGCCTACCCACTTATTTAAAACAAACTGACGTGTTTCATCGTGATATAAAAATAGTGAACCACTATCGGCATGAACAATTCCCAAAATAGAGCGAATCATTTCTTCTACATGCTCGCTACTTGAATCTAAGGTTTCAAGCTGACTCATGAGTTTACGAAACACCAACTCATAATTATATTTTGCTTTTTTGGAAAAAAGGCTCATTGAGCCTAAAACTTTAATGAATTAGAGCTAAAATAGCAAGATATCAGTGGATTGTACGAAAGGATTAAAAGAGTATTTATATTTTTTTAAAGAAATAAAGAGTACGGTGACTACTGCCTACTTTTTGTTTTTTAATAAGAGAAAAATAGGATCCAAACGCTTCTTCAAATCCAGATTCGTTATAATGCGGAAAAATATCTTCACGAGTAGCCAGTAAACGCTTAACCTGTGAATCTTCTTTAGGCACAAACTCAATAATAAGATTTTGGGAAATAGATCCAAAAAAGGACGCTACTTTATGAAGAGGCACATTGTTAGATAGTGCCAAATGATGAATAAGGGCTAGCGCCATAACTAAAGGCGCAGGCCCTCTTCCCATCATGGAATCACGCTCGGAATGTGCCCAACCCAAACCCGGACTTGGATTTGTTAAATCGGAAAAGAGCGGTAAAATATTATCGCGATTTTCTTTTTTACACTGACGGTAGTTTTTTTCTATACAGGCCGGATCAATATCAAACGAGATAACAGGAATTCCTTTTTCGGCCAAAACACGGCTAAATAACCCAGTGTTAGCACCCAAATCCCAGGCTTGTGTATAAGCAGTACTCCCCACACAATCTAAAATAATCTTCTTTTTCTCCTCATGATCGCCGGAAGTATAATTGGTATCGCTGTAATAGTCGGCCCACTCGGTACCCTGGGGTGTCCATTCAAGGCTTTTAATAAAATCCTGAAGATGTGACAGCATGGCTACTAAAGAATTTTTGGGCAATTTACGCACCACCTTGGTTTGCGCATCCGAATACTTTGCCTGTGTTTTAGCATGCCAATGAATATGCGTTAGGTAAGCAAACGAAAATTTAGTGGAAAACGGCAAGAGCTGTGAGGCCAAATCGAGCGGAATGCCATCAATATAATTTTTAAGCAGTGACACCAAACGAATATCCACACGGGCCATTAATGCTAGAGGCGCTAAAAAATGTTGGCAAAACTGTTTGTAGGCTACCCAGGGAGTTCCTTCTTCATATTTTTCAAACGATAATAAATCGATAAGAATGGGCTTACCTTTGTAAAACTGAATATTATAGGCTGTGGCATCTTTTAAAATCATTCCTTTTTGAATGGAAGCCAATGCAATTTTTAGTGTTAACAATGCCGCATCCTTAAGCTGGGAAAAACTCCATTCGTAGGGATAGGAAATAAAGGGAATTTTTTCGGCTTTTAAAATTTTATAGGCCCCTTCCTTGCTTAAATCTGGGCTTTCAATAAAGGGAATAAGACAATTTTTTGAAATAAGATCTTGAGCGAGACCAGAAGACAACAAATGATCGTAATGAATTTTATAAACAGGATTTACCTGCCTAAATATTTGGCCGTTTTGTTCAAATACAAAACCGGAAGGATCACGAAATGAACTCTCTAAAGTAATAGTCATAATTAAAAAGAAACCATAGGTACGGCAATAAGTTCTTGCTTCCCCTTTTTTTGTTTTAAATAAACAGGACTCGGTTTATCAGAAGACACTTCATCATACAATTGCGTTTTTAAGATAGAAATCAAATCATTTTGCCTAACATCTACTCCTCCCTGCATCTGATGAGGTTTTTTAATAGCGAGTAAAGCAGAAAAGGAACTTGTTAAGTCTTCAGGGGTTAAATGAGAATTATAATCGTAATATGGATTATAAGCACGATTAATTCTTGAGCCATGGTCGCCATGCACAACAATAGTGGCCTTATCGTATAAGCCCGCAGCCCGCAAATTTTCTAAAAAAAGACCTAGCTGTTTATGCGTACATTCCATTTGATGATAATAGTTATTGTATCGCTCTTCATAACCCTTTTCGGAATTTAAATGTCCTTCATTATTAAACTCACTTCTGTCTAGCCAAGCCGATGGGACTAAAGCCGTGCAATCTTGATTATAAACATACGGTGAATGAGGCGCTAAAATATGTGCAAAAATCAGATGCTTTCCTGTTTTATATATTTCAACATCTGCACTTAAATGCGAAAAGAGAGACGGCATTGCTTCTAAGGGGCCGGTACGAATAGGAAAAAAATCAGCATACAAAAAGCGCTTATTAAACTCATAAAAAATTGTATTGGTATACAAATACAGTGAACCCAACACACTTAAATTTTGAGGCAATGAATAATTTTGAGATAAAATAGTAGTAGGCGAATTACGCTTGTATCTAAAACAAAAGTCCACATTTTTATCGGTACAAAAATCAAGATAATTGGGCTGATAAACACTAATCTGATAATCTTTTTTAGAAAAATATTTAAACAGATAATTTTCCTTAAGAGAACGATCATCTATATCTCTTTTTTCGCTGGCTAAATAAAAACCATCCATTGTGGGATATGATATATTTAAAATGGCGGGTATAGCATTTTCGGTATAAAAATATGGGCTATACGCTTTGGTAAATACCGTAAATTGCCTCTGGGTAAAAAAATTACTCACGCTCTCACTACGTTTAAACGATGAAGACAAAGCCTTGGGAAAACCGTCTACTCCTAAGTGTTCATCTAAAATGATATACACAACCAAATCATTGTCACCCAATGTTGCTTGCAACTCATTTTTTAATTGAATATTTTCTTTATTGGTCAAATTTAAAATTAAAGACGAAAGCAATAAACCAACAGCAAAGAAGAATAAAATCTTATGAAGCTTATTAAATATAAGAAGTGCAAAAAAACAGCCTAGCAATAAAACTCCTGAATAAATAAAAATAGAAAGGGGAACAATACGATGAGGAGAAATGGTAATCCAAAATAAAAAAACAGGATAATAAAAAACCAGATAAAACCTGGGATGCTTCTTAAAACACGAAAATACAAGCAAAACTAAAAAAATGCTTAGCCCTACCATTACAAAAAGCTCTAAGCGAAAAAGAGGATACTGATGGTGCGAAAGAAATGAAAAGAATGGATAAATAATGAAAAAAACTAGTAGGCCGGCATGAGTAAAAACATGCTTCATTCTTGAATATCTTTAGAGCGTTTAAAAAACTTTTTAATTTTGTGCCAGTAAGCCTTTACAGTGTATAAAGCCGCCAAAAAGCCACCAACAACAACCTGAACAATCATGCTGCCAGTACCGGGATCCAGATAGGCATGAGCATTCTGAATAGGAGCTAGTAAAATAACCAAAAGAATAATAATAAAAGTTCCGTTCATCCGGTTTTCCTATAATAAAACCTATTACCTGACAAGATAATGTTTAAGTGCCTAAAGCAGCTTTCTCTCCCACTCATAAGCAGTACGGCAGATGGTTTCGAGCTGGTTATACTGAGGCTTCCAAGCCATTTGAGAAGTTATTTTAGAATTATTGGCCGTTAAACTGGGCGGATCACCAGCGCGGCGATCGCCTTCTATTACTTTAAAATCAACACCACTAATTTTTTTGATTGTATTAATGATATCGTGTACCGAATAACCCGTGCCATAACCACAGTTAAAAATGTCGGAGGGGTGGTTATCTAAATAAGCAAGAGATTGAATATGGGCACTGGCTAAATCATCTACATGGATATAATCGCGCACACCGGTACCATCGGGCGTAGGATAGTCGGTACCCAAAATAGTAACCGACTTTCTCTTACCACATGCCGCCTCGCAACATACTTTGATGAGATGCGTGGCCCGAGGAGTAGCCTGACCTATGGAGCCATCTACCGCAGCACCAGCTACGTTAAAATAGCGCAAAATAATATACTTAGTTTGAGAATAAGCAGCTAAATCTTGTAACATTTGCTCGGTCATTAATTTAGAATGGCCATAAGGATTTATAGGTAAAAGTGGCGTTTTCTCGTCAACCTGATTTACCTTGGGCATTCCATACACCGCAGCAGTAGATGAAAAAATTATTTTAGGAATCTTATGATCAATAGACGCTTTTATAACATTTAAAGAATTAAGCGTATTGTTGGTATAATATTTAAAAGGATTTTCTACCGATTCCCCTACTTCAATATGCGCCGCCATATGGATAAGCGCATGGATAGAATTTTTTTCAAAAATATCATCCAATATTTTTCTGTTACCCGTATTACCCTCTACAATTACGGCCTGAGAATCTACATATTGCCGATGACCCGAATAAAAATTATCAAGCACCACCACCTGATATTGTTGTGAAATTAATTTTTTTACAATATGTGAGCCAATGTATCCCGCTCCACCTGTCACCAAAATTGTTTTCATACTAGACTCCTAAAGCTTTTTCGTACGCGTCAATAATGTGAGACATGCTGAACAAATCTCTTTTTAATAAGGAGGCCTTTTTCATGGACATCAGTTTACCGTTTTGAACATCCAAAAGCTCGTCTAATTTTTGTGCAAACAAAGAAAGATTGCCCAAGGGACAAGCGACTCCATTTACTCCATCTTCAAGCACATCTGTTAATCCGTCAATATTGCTCCCAAAAATACATAAGCCATAACCTAAAGACTCTACCCCTACCATGGGCAGTCCCTCCGAGAGAGAAGGAATGAGCAACACATCAGAAGAGGCCATCATTTTTTTAATATCCTGAGGATTTTGCCAACCATGGAGTGTAATTTTATTTTTAAGGGAAAATTTCTCAATCAAACCTTTTACCTGGGTAAAATCAGGGCCCTCCCCAACAAAATGAGCCTCCCAATTTGTAGAACGAATATCCTTTAAAATATGAACTAAAAAAGGCAAGTTTTTTTGAGGATTAAAACGTCCAACAAACAAAAGACGAACAGGTGACGCTACAGGAGCTGACTGAGCCGGTAGCCCGCTAAAATTGAGGCCATTATGTATAATGTGTACCGGAACCTGATAGGCCTTTTTAGCAAGGGTGGCCACAAAACCACTTACAGCTGTCACGCCCTTGGCCCGCTTCCAAATAAGACGAATGACAAAATTTAACTTTTTAAATAATCCATCCGTTTGTTCAGGCACTCCTCCTGGCACATCTCCCAAATGAGCCGTGAGCACATAGGGAATGCCCGTGCACAGCGAAACAATCCAAGCTAATACACCAGTAGGAACCGCAAAATGAGCATGAATAACTTGTGGCTTAAAACGACGCACCAGTAGTAATACCGGAATAACGCTACATATTATATACAAAGCCATTTCCCATACACGACAACGATCTGCATAACGCCTAAAGGTAAAACTGCGATGAATGGTATAGCCTGAATCAGTTTCAGTTTTTAAAAGACCTTTAAACCATGTGGTATGAAGATGGATATTATGCCCGCGTGCCGCCAATCCAGAACAAATCTCCTGGCACACACGCCCTCCACCGCCACCCACCGGAGGAAATTCATAGTTAAGTACTAAAATTTTAGCCATAAAGAAAAGGTCAAGAGTGTATGCAAACTCCCCTCTTAAAACAATAAATTTTCTTTCTATATAACACTCTTTCCCGTGGCCCATTCTTCTCTTTTTCTGCTATAGTGTGCCATGTCTTTTAAATCGCGCTTTTTATGTGCATTGGGCTTTGGTATTTTTTCACTCTTGTTTTATAAAATCTGTCAATATTTGGCGCCACACATAACTCAACCCGTTACCCTTGGCTTGCCATTTGAAGAAAAAATTCCTTTTATTCCTCTATTTACCATCTTTTACATTGGCTGTTATATTTTACCCCCGTGGCTCATGCTCAATATCCACGAAAAAGGCCGTATGATTAAAGTACTATCAGCCTTTATGGTTACTTCGCTTATTCATTTTACTATTTTTACTTTTTATCCTGTTCAATACATATACCGTCCATTAATTGCATCCGAAAATGCACACGGAGTTTTGTTTACATTAAAATGGATTTATTTTTTGGACGAACCTATCAATAATTTTCCGTCTATGCATGTGTCATTTTCTTTTTTATCGTATTATTTTGTACGGCGTTATTTACCCGAGCACAAATGGGTAGTGGGAACACTTGTATTACTCATTTCTCTTTCCACTCTTTTTGTAAAACAACACTATATTGTAGATGTATTAGCGGCCGCTTTACTAGCATGGCTGGTAAGTTTAATGTTTATTGAAAAAACGGTTAAAATTCCTCATCCCGACGAACTTTTTCCCAAAAAGGAAGGAACATCAAGCGAAACCGGCAAAGCCGAAGCTATGGAACGATAACAGGCATCCATATAACAAAAATCGTAAAAAATCTGCTCTAACTTTAAAAGAGGTTTTTCACCTTTATCAATGCTTGCCACAAAGTTTTTCCACATAGCTCCATAACCCGATCCATCTTTTATATGCGGTTTTAATATGCGAGTTTGAGTACCATTTGAAAAACCCCATAAATTATCGGCATGAAAAACAAAGTTACCTTTTTCCATCACCACGCGGCACACATTTGAAAAAAGACGTCTCTTTAAACCCCAACTATGAAAAAGTCGCCCCACTAAACCAGAACGATGGTGAGAAACTGCATAGACTGTATCTTCAAAAGGGGTAATCGAGAGTGGTTTTTGGGGTTTAAAGGCGTGCACTGATGAAACAGATTGAAATGGATTTTCTTCAAACACTGCGGTTAAATCGAGCAAGCGATGAATCCAGTGCACGCCGCCTTCGTGCAAAGCACCTAAAGGCATTTGACCACTATCCTGCCGCCACCCCAAACGTTTTTGTACGCCAAAGCGTGTCACTTCAATAGCAATGGGCCTTCCCCAACGCTTATCTAAAAGTTTCCTTTTAATTTTTTGTTGAAAGGCATTGTAATGCTGATTTTCGGCCACCGCTATAAAGTTGTTATATTGCAGCATGGCCTCGCCTAATTCTTTAAGCTCGGTAAAACTTTGAAAGACGGGTTTTTCAACTATGAGATGTTTTTTAAATGCCATTCCCTTTTTAATAAGTTCGGCATGAAAAGCCGGTGGTGTTGCTATCACCAGCACATCCGATTTTGGGGAGTTTATGGCTTCATCGTACGACGCATAAAAAGAATCCAAACTAAATTTATCGCGAAAATTTTTAGCTTTTTGATAATCACGGCTGGCAATAGACAAAGTAACAGGAAGCCCCAGGTTTTTGATAATACGAATATGTTTTTCGGTCATAGCCCCGGCGCCTATAAAAGTAATATTCATAAAACTTCCCCTATCTTATCAGCAATACGCAAAGCTTGCGCCGCAATAGTAAGACTTGGATTTACCCCGCTAGATGTAGGAAAAATAGAAGCGTCACACACATAAACATTGTGAGCGCCCCACAAAAGCCCATTTTTATTAACTACCGAATTAGTTGGATTGGTCCCCATTTTACATGTTCCACAGGCATGAAAAAACGACTCCCCTTTAAGCCCAAAAGAAAATATGGAACCCGCCGCTTTCATTATTTCTTTGGCACGCTTCATTAAAAAAGAACGACGTTCTTCATCCTTTTTAGAAAATACCTGAGTGATCTTAACACGATTACCATCTTTCTCAATCCTGTTTTCAAACGAGGGTTCATCTTCGGCTACCACCAACAATTGGCAAGTATTATAATAAAAACGATCTAATGTAGAATGAAGCCAAGTAGGAATTTTTTTATAGATGGTTTTACGTGTTGTCAGGTGATCTTGCTCAATTAAACCACAAACATCACCGTTAGGCTCAAAATAATAATCGCTCACCGAAAACCATTTATGAAAATCATCTTCTTTGCTAATCTTAAAAGGAAATACTCCCACTACCAAACCCAAACAATGCGTCATAAACGATCGGCCTAAATGAGGACTTGCATAGGGTAAGTTAGATCCCGATAAAAAAAGAGGTGAAAAAACAGCCCCGCCCGCAACTATAAAATTTCTTGCACGGTATTCTACATCCTCGTCACCCCTTTTGGCTTTTAACAAAATGGCTTTTTCTTTTTCAAAAACAAGAGATAACGCATCAGTTTGCGCATGACACATTAAACTTTCATTTTCATAGTCTTTAATAAAATCATCCGGATTCCATTTGGCCCCGTAAGCACAAGGAACCTGATTACAATAATTACATCGCACGCAGTTTTTTGAAAAGTTAATCGCAAATGGATGCATGAAAGGCTTAAGCCCCATTTTTTGAGC
This sequence comes from bacterium, assembly GCA_019695305.1. Classification (NCBI taxonomy): domain Bacteria; species bacterium. The sequence goes on along the minus strand of JAIBAG010000003.1, from coordinate 89,821 downwards.
GCCCCCCATAAGCTTTTGAGAAAGCTCACTCATGGGTGGTAATTTTAAAGGATAAGGTCCACTTCGCGGGGGTTCGGTAGGATCATGACCCGTTAATCCTGATACCTGCAATAACCTTTCAGCTTCCATGTAATAAGGTTCGGTATCAGCGTACGATACAGGCCATTTGTCAAATTCCCTCTCACGCATACGAAGAGAAACACCGGCATAAAACCGTGCCAACCCACCAAATACTTCAGGATACTCTTTTTTGGTTATTTTTGACTTTTTATAAATATCAATTTTAATTTTAGAAACATCCGATGCCCCGGACATAAAACTCTGAGAGTCAAATATATCTCTTACCTGCTGAGGACCGAGGCGAATACCTCTATCTACAAGAATCACCCTTTCACCTTTTTGGTGTCTTTTGTAAGCAGCCATCACTCCGCCCACACCGGCACCTATAACCACAGTATCGGCCTCATATTGTTTAAAAGTCATAATTGAGAAGTATCAAGGAATAGCCTTATCGCAAAGTAAAAAGAAACCCTTTGGGCGCTCTATTTTTTGTGTTAAAAATGGATATGCCTCAAAAAAATAAAAAAGAAAAAGTATTGGTGGTAGCCGCTCACCCCGACGATGAAATCTTGGGATGTGGAGGTGCTATAGCCCTGCATAAAAAAAATGGTGACGACATCCTGGTACTTATCATGGCCGAAGGTATTACCTCACGACTTGAACCAGGAAAAAAAGCAGATAAAGAATTAAAGAAATTGCATGCTCAAGCCTTTAAGGCTAATGCAGCTGTAGGTGCCAAAAATGTCAAACTATGTGCCTTTCCAGATAACCGGATGGACTCGGTAGATATGCTAGATGTTGTTAAGGTCATTGAAAAGGAATCTAAGAACTTTAAACCGACAATTGTATACACACACTTTCCATCCGACTTAAATGTAGATCATCAAATAACATCTCAGGCCGTACAAACAGCCTTTAGACCTATACCGGGTTCATCGGTTAAAAAAATAATCTTTTTTGAAATACCTTCCTCTACCGACTGGCAACTCTCAGAATCATTTAAACCCAATTATTTTGTAGATATAAGCCGTACGCTTAAACAAAAAATAAAAGCACTCCATGCCTATGCCTCCGAAATGAGACCATGGCCACATGCGCGTTCTTATAAGGCAGTTGAAAATTTAGCGCGCCAGCATGGAGCTGTGGTTGGACGCAAAGCCTGTGAAGCTTTTGTTTGCGCACGTGTTATTGAAGGTTAAAACTTAACAGGAGGAACGTAGTTGTAATTATTTCTTTCCCTGTCTTTGTTAATATTATCATCCTCTACTTCTTGTTTAAAATTAACCAAGGGATGTTTTTCCAGGTTAGTTGGCACATTAACAGGTTGGTTCTGTTTCACATCTTTGGCCACATTTCTAGTTACAGGAGCCTCTATAGCTTCGGCATCCTTAGACAAAACAATAATCTCAATCTGGTTTTTATGTGCTTCCTCTGCAGACACAAAACTACTCGCAATAAAACGTCCTCCGTTAATAGAATAGTGTGTTGATAGCCATTGAATAACAAACAAAGCTCGTTCCATTGATAAATCGAGAGGAGAAGAAATTTTTCCCGCCTCATCTATATAGCCTTCTACTTTCACCTGGTTAGGAATATCTTTTAAAAGTTTTCCTAAACTCTCCAAAAAATCACGTGATGCCGATGTTAACTGGATAGTTCCCGGTTCAAAAATAATCGAATCATCTACGGTAATCACAAGTCCCCTATCATCAATAGTGGCTGCAATAACTTGATTCCATTTGCGCGCATCTATAAGTTCCAAAAGCTCTTTGTGCTTGTCACTTACAATATCATCGGGTGGGGTTAAAAAACCCGTGTTTTGATTAAGTGCCGGATCACCTTTTGGAATAATTTTTTCGCTGGTTTCCTTAGGATTTACCTGTGCAGGAGCAATGCGGGAACTTTCATTATCACTTACCACCAATACTTCACGGTTTCTTTGCGCATTACCACCAGCACCACCTTTATCGGAAGGTTCAAATGAGTCTCCCGAAGGCTCTTTAAAAATTGAAAATGAATCGAAGGCAGCTTCAATGGCCAAACCCGATTTGTTGGTTTTACTGTGCTCTACAGCCGACGATGAAAATAACACCACAAAAAACGCAAACAAAAGAGTAATAAAGTCGGCATACGAAACTAACCAACGTTCGTGGTTCACGTGCTCTTCGGCATGTGCTTTTTTCTTCGACATATATTACCTATATTTTTCGTTTTCACGTGACATCAACACAATATCTACACGATCGTCATTTTCTGCCTCAAGATGCCTGCTTCTTTGATTCCCGTAAGCAATAGATACAAATCGTTTGGCATCTAGTTTACCAGTAGTAGAAAGCCACTCAATAACCCTTCCGCTTCTTTTAGCCGAAATTGACCAAGCCTCTTGAATATTAGAAGCGCCAGAATATCCCTCCACACGCACAAAATTGGGAACACCCGACAAAATATAGCTAATTCCCGTTAAAAAAGGGAGCATATCGGGGCTAATCTCAGTTGAATTTGCCTGAAATAACGCGGCTTCTTTAAGACTTATCACCACACCACGAGCTTCTCTTTTAACTTCCATTTTTTTCTCATCATTTTTGCCCAGTATATCCATAATTTGCATTTGAACCTGGCTTAGCTTTTCGAGCTCAGCCATTTTTTTACTTTGATCGTCACTTAAAGACTTTTCATCTTGTGAATCATCCAAACCTTTGGGCATTACATCCACATCACTCACTATGGAAGGAACCATGATAGGAACGCCTTCTTCGTTGCGCATCAGATAATCACGATATTTTTTAGTATTGCCCGCTGCACTCCCTGAATTGGATTGACCTATTTCATCGCCGGAGACGTATTTAAAAATTGAAAAACGTTCAAAGGCTCGCTCCATTGCTACCGACATAGCCTGAGATTTAGATGAATCAACCTGTGCAGATGAAAAAAGAACAACAAAGAAAGCAAACAAAAGAGTGATGAAATCGGCGTAGGATACCAGCCAACGTTCGTGGTTAACATGTTCTTCGGCATGCGCTTTTTTCTTAGACACCTAGGCCCCCTATTTCTTTTCTTCTTCAGCCTTTAAAACATTATCCACAAAAAACGCAGCCAATTTATCGCGCATTACCATGGGGTTTACACCTTCTATTACTAGAAGCACGCCGGCAATAACCATTTCGTAAACCACCATATTGCTTTTATGTAGAGCCGCCAGTTTTCCGGCAGCAGGTAACATAATAATGTTAGCACAAAGCAAACCGTAGATTGTGGCCACAAACGCTACGGCAATACCATGACCCACTTCTTCAATATTATCTAAGTGACCCATAACCTGAATAAGACCCATCACGGCACCGATAATACCTACTGTGGGAGCATACGCACCAGCCGCTTCCCAAACTTTGGGGGCTTTTGCTCCGTGCTCTGCCATATAACCTAATTGCATTTCTAAACTTTCGTGCAGCTCTTTAGGATCAGCACCATCTATGGCCATCATCAGTGCCTTTTTAAGAAAGGGATCTTGGATTTCTTTAACATCAGCTTCCAAAGAGATAATGCCATCCTTTCTGGCTTTCACTGAATATTTAACTAAGTCTTCAATAATCGTGCCGGGGTCCAGCATTTTGGGCTTAAACAAGTTAGAAATACCTTTCATCGCTGTAATAAAGGTTTTGAGTGGAAAGGTAATCATGGTGGCACCAATGGTGCCCCCAAGCACAATCATGGCAGCTGTTGGGGCGGTAATTTGCATAATATTACCCCCTTCCACAATAAGTCCGCCGATAATCCCGCCTAAAGCTACCACCAGCCCAATGATTGTTGCCAAATCCATGATTGAACCTCTTTATTATTGGATACACTACCTTTACGGCACACCCTTCCCATATCTTAAATAAAAAGATAAAAAAAATTACATAATAATTTCATATACTTATTATACTAATAATGGGGCTAGGCAAAGATTGGTCAAAAAAAGAGCTAAAGATTAGGCAGAAATTGCCGTCTGTATTAGTGGAGACTTTTAAGATGAATGAATTTTTAAGCTATAATAAGTTGGGATCGGTTACACGCGATACAGCGCCTGTTTATACAGGGGAAATGAAAAAAACGGAGCTTAAAAGCCCATCTCCTACCCGTGTACCGGAAGTCAATTCACAAAGCACCCAAATTTCGCTTAAAAAAGAAGAAACTCCCCTCAAACACCAAACCGACTTTGAAGTACGGGTATCGGAGGTGATGGAAAAAACTGAAAAAGTGGAAGAAAAGCTGAATAAATCGGAGGACGTTATTGAACGTTTTAAAAAAGCAGCAGCCGAAAAGGCTCCCGAAAAAAAAGAAGTCCAAAAGCAGGAATTTATTCAAAAATTTGATACCTATAAAAAAGAAGCCGAAAAAATTCACATTGAAACGTCTGGCAAACCAAAGGAGTATCACCATGAAGCCGACGACCTTTTTGACTCATCCAAATACACTAAAGTATCCTTTGAGGATTCTGAAAAATCAAAAGAGCATCACCATAAAGCCGACGATCTTTTTGCTGCATCTGAATACGCAAAAGAAAACTTTAAAAAAGAAAAGCTCTCTCGTAAAAAAACAGAATTTGCCGAAAAAGATACTCATTCTCATCCAAAAACGGAAAAAGATGAAAGTCACGATGTAGCAGCCAAGCAAAATGAAATTAGCGCCGAAGACACCCGTGCAGCAAATATTAAAGAGAAAGAAGATGCGAAAAATGCCGCTGCTATAGAAGAAAACACCGAATTAAAGAAAAACGATGAAGCGCCTCCCACAACCGACGAAAATCCATCTAAAGTTACAAAAAAAAGTAACCATGAAAAAAACGTATCATTAGGCGATTTAGTTGAAAGCTTACGTCTTAACTTACAAAACCAGGAAGATAGTACCCCAACAACTCCTCTTCCAGCATTAACCCGTGTGGAATTTGACCTCGAAAAAGTGGACGATCTCTCACACAAAGTCAATCAACAGTCACACGAACTGGCAAATGTAATAGCTCAAACACCGGCATCATCTCTTGAGTCGGAGGTAAGTGGGAAACTACTCAATTATTTCGACAAAACACTACAAGACATTCAAGAGACACGCAGCTCGTTAAAAGAAATGAAAGCTTACTACGAACATTCACTTAAAAATAACACCAAAGCTTCAACCCCTCAAATACAAGTTAAAAAAGTGGAACGTTTTGAGGAAGTAAAAAAGATTTTAGAAGAAATAACCGATGGTATTCCAGCCCAAAACTTTAGAAAAGCACAACAACGCATCACACCTGAAGCTGTTTCGCAGCTCATCTTTTAGTATTTAGGTATTCAACTGAATTCCGCTTACCGTCGACAAAATACGCGACGCACTCGAAAATACTAGCCTTAAAGCCGTTTCACGCGTTACCAGATCACTAAGAGATTTATCCAAATCAGCATCCTCAATATCCGACAATGACGCTATCAAACGAACCGACGCATCATTTACTGTAGCTTCAATAATATCCAAGCGCTGCTGACGCAAACCAACCGCTGCCCGACCGTTTAATACCTGGTTAATACCTGTATCCAAATCGTCTAAATACACACCTACCTGGGTCGAATCACGATTCGTCAAGCCTTCAATAAGCTTGTCGATGGTTTCAAAAATATCAATACCACTCCCGCTTTTTAGCGTATCCGAATTGGCCGATGCTGATGGTGCAATGGGCGATGAATAAGTAAAAGCTGTATTAAAATCGGTATTCCCGGAAACACTTAATTCTAAACCCGTAATAGCTGTAGCTCCTGCGGTAACCCTTAAGGCACCACCGGCAGTTACGGTTACTACTTCAGTGCCATCTCCAGCAGCTCGTAACGCGGTTTGAAGAGAAGTTGCCACATCCGTAAGCGTACTGTTGGCTGTTACAGTGTAAGTTGTATTCACAGTTCCTGCACCAATTGTAGCCGCAAAACTAATGCTATCTCCAGCTTCAAGCTTAAAACTGTTTCCAGAACTGTCTTTTAAAGTTGTGAGTAAAGATGAGCCCGTTGCCGTTGCAACCGAGCCTGTAAAAATTTCATTACCGTCTAGCGACAAATCAGTTGTTTGAGTTTCATTAACATACAATGCTAATGAATTGCTATTGCCGTTAAAAATACCAGGACTTCCTGTAAAAGGTTGAGTCGCGGTAGCTGTACCAGAAAAAATGTATTTGCCATCAACTTGTGAATTGGCCTCACCTACCAAATCGTCTTTGAGGGCTTGAAGCTGATCGGAAATAAGACTAAGAGCACCACTAGAAATGGTAGCATTATTACCATCTAGTACCAGGTCACGTATTTTTTGCAAAATATCACCCGCTGTACCTAAAGCCGAATCTGTTTCGTTAAAACGTAAACGAGCACTGGTGATATTTTTTTGAAACTGTTCATTACTTGCCACATTACGACGCGTTAATAAAAGACGGGAAGAAACCGAAGGATCGTCTGAAAGTGAATTGATGCGCTTGCCCGTGGTAGCCGGGACACTAGCCTCTTCATATTGCCGCTGTACACGTGATAAGTTATCTCGAATAACAAGTTGCTGCGAACTAAATGTAACACGATTAACTGACATAAAAAATCCTTTCTGCTATCCCAAATTAGACAATATTTCCAAAAGTTTACTGGCAACATTAATAAGCTGGGAAGCCGCTTGGAAAGCAGCCTGGAATTTCACCAGATTAATCTGTTCTTCTTCAAGAGACACACCCGAAGTACGTTCACGATCAAGTTGCGCCTGTTGCAACACACCATCTGTAAATTCAAGCGAATGTTTAGCCGATGAGGTTTCGCTACCAATTTGCGCCAAAAGGTTTCCATAAAATGATGTGAAATTGGTACTCCCTGTCGATAAATCAATATTACTGCTTTGCAAAGCCACCAAATCTAATGCATTAGAATTACCCCCAGGCAATTCAGAAGATGAGCCTGCTGCCGCAAGTTTGGCAGGTGCGCCTTCAACATCGGAGCTAACACCAATGCTTTCAGCAACACCAGTGGCCGTTACCAATCCTCCAGAATCACCTGTACCTGCAATAGCAATGGGTGTTGGATAAGTAAAAACTGAATTAAAGGCTGAATTACCACTAATTGAGAATGTGAGCCCCGTTATTGCACTTGCACCAGCAGTTACCAAAATAGAACCGTCGCTTTGTATTACCGCAGTTTCTGTTCCATCACCGGCTGCACGAAGACGGGTTTGAACATAAGAAGCTAAATCGCCTAGAGTTGTAAATTTATCAACATTGAGCGTTCCACTTATGGCAGTAACCCCAACAGTACCCCCAATAGAGATGGTATCTCCAATTCCAATATCCAAACGATCGCCACTACTATTTCTAAGTTGAGTTAACTTTTCATTGGTATCAGCATAGTTGGTTAGAACATCATCAAAGAAATCAAGGTTTGTCGTACCATCGAGTGCATAGCCACCTTGATGTATCAAATTAACCTGCCGTGATAATTCAAATGCCAACTCATCAATTTGACGCTGATAAGATAAAATACTGTCATCACGTACAGAAATAAGCCCCGACAAATATCCATTACTAATCTTGTTAGTAAGATCAACCGGGGTTGAATTATTACCAATGGCTATTGTAACATCGAGCTGGTTTTCATTATCGATGTTCACTGCAGTGGCTACTGTGGCATAAGTAGAACCGTTAACCATTTGAATACCATTAGCCGTATATACCTGAAAAGTACCATCACTGGTTTCAATAGAAGAAATATCTAAATAATGCGCCAATTCCTGTAGTTTTTGACCTCTTTGATCTTTAAGTACAAGTCCCGCTTCATCATTGGTACTATTAATACTCACACTCAAATCAGAAATTTGCCTAAGTAAATCGTTAATGGCCGCAACTGAATCATTGATACTGGTATCAATAAACTCTTTGGCATTGTCTAATCCTTCCGACAGTGTATGAAAATGCTGACTGAGTACATCCGCCTTCCCCAATACACCTAAACGGCTTGCAATACTTTCTGGATCGGATGAAACTTCGTGAAATGCATTAAAAAAATCACTCATGAACTGTGACAAACCAGCTGTATTAATTTCATTAAAAATAGCTTCAAGCGCCTGTAAGTTTTCGGATACCGATTTTTGATATCCATTATCACTATTTGCTTCCTGCAACCTTAATTCAGCAAACGAATCGACACTACGTAAAATGCTTCCTATTTGCACACCCAAACCTAACTCAATAGTACCAATAGTTTGCGGTTGACGTGTTTCAAACGAAACAGTCTGACGAGAATAACCCGGGGTATTAATATTAGAAATATTTTGTGACGTAACGCTTAGCGCTTGCGAATTAGCCGTAAGAGCTGTTACCGCTGATTGAAAGACTGTAAAATTACTTCCCATGGTGTCCCCTTATGCCGTTCTACTGGTGGTACTCATTACCAAACTGGTATCAGTCATATTGCCTGTTTTGTTATAACCAGCAAAACTGGCTCTTCCCTGCATAGCTTCAATAAATTTAAGTGAATTTTGGATATGCGCCAACGTGTGAGCTACAAATTGTTTTTGAGTATCGTTAAATTCCTGAGCGGCTTGAGCAAGAGATTTTAAGCAAGAAAGCTTATCGCTTAATATTTCGGCTTTTTGCCTATCGGTAAGTTTTTCAAATATAACACTTAATGTTGGAACAGTTTTAAATCCTAGTTCTGCGGCCAAGGTGCGGGTTGTTTCGGTGCGCTCCCTTTCCAAAACAGGAATACGATTTAAAATATCATTCTTCTTCTTATAAATTTCCTGAATTTGTGAAAGATTAAAATCGATGATAGCTTCACGTTCTTCACGTAAGGCCTCAACAAGGTTATGAAGCAGGTTGGTTAGTTCCGTCAGGACATGCCCTAGACGGTCCAAAATATTTTCAGACATGAAGGTTCCCCATCAGCCGAACAGACGTACAGTGTCTATAAGCGCTTGGGCAACCTGATCTGCAGGAGGGTTGTATTGACCCGATTCTACTTCCGCCTTAAGACTCTGGACACGTTCAGTCCGGATGTCAGGGACCTGTTTTAACTGGGCCCCCAACGATTTGAGTTGGCTTCCGGTGGAGGAGATGTCTACACTATCCCCTTCTCCCGCCGAAGCTTTCTCTCCCGATTGAGAATTGGCGGTTTTAGAACCTTGAGCTTTTGAAGTCTTACGAGCTTGTACGCCCGCAGGACTTATTTCTTGTGGTATGATCTTCATACTCTACAAAGTTCCCTTCCTACCAATTCTGTACGGAAGATTACAGAAAAACTTAAATACTTTTTTAACATTTATAATTCCTTAGTCTTTTCAGTTACTTGAGTCTCTTTTGGGGCTATATCAGCCTCTGTCATCCCATAGCGACCCGATACTTGTTTGAGCATAGCATCGGCCAAACCAAAACCTCTTGGTGAATTAGCCCCTGCCTTGGTCATTTCTTCAATAAACAGCGATTGATACAACTCGTTGGCCGACCCGCCTTCAAATAAGTCGGACTTTTCAATCGACTGGTACGCACTTTGAAAAATAGAACCTACAAAATAAGCTTCAAAATCCTTGGCTGACTGCTTCATCTCATTCCACTGCTCTTCGCGCGTTTTGGTATCCCCTGCCTTGTCGGCATGTAAATAACCCGATGCTGGCATAAGCGTAGAAATCATATGAGTACCAACTCTCCCTGCAAAGCTCCGGCAGCCTTAATAGCTTGTAACACCGATATTAAATCACGCGGCGTCACACCAATCGCATTCAGTGCACGGATAATTTCGCCAATATTCACCCCTTCTGGAACCAACACCAATTTCTTTTCTTTAGAATCATCCACATAAAAGTCGGTTTCGGGAGTAACTACAGTTTCACCTTTTGCCAAAGCATTGGGCTGCGATACATTGTAACTTTGGTCAATTTGAATACTTAAACTACCATGCGACACAGCCACTGTAGATACTCGTACGTTTTCACCCATTACTACTGTACCTGTACGCTCATTCAGCACCACACGAGCAGCAACATCGGGTTCAATTTCAAGAGATTCTAGTGAGGCAATAAGTGTTACAATTTTATCTTTAAAGGCAGGCGGAACTTTAATTTTAATACCACCCGAATCTTCGGCAGTGGCGGATTTACTTTCTAATTTTTCGTTAATTACGGTGGCAATACGCACCGCAGTAGTAAAATCGGGCTCGTTAATAGCAAGAGTTAATTCGGTAGCACCTTCTAAACCATAATCTACTTCTCGTTCAACAGTAGCGCCATTGGTGAGCTTGGCTACAGTTTGGTGATTGGTTTTAACCTGAGATCCACCAGCAGGGGCTTCGGCCTGATAGCCGCCAATAGAAACAGGCCCTTGAGCCACAGCATAAACTTCTTGATTGGCAGCCTTAAGAGGCGTCATCAATAAGGTACCACCCTGTAAACTTTTGGCATCGCCAATGGAGGACACTAAAACATCTACAGTAGAACCCATTTTAGCAAAAGCTGGCAGTGTGGACGTTACCATCACCGATGCTACGTTTTTAATCTGAAACTTTTCAGCATCTACACCCACACCCATTTTGGCTAACGCTTCTGCGAGCGTCTTTTTCATCACGTCCGAACTCGATGAATCGCCGGTACCATCAAGACCTACCACTAAACCGTAACCAATCAATTGGTTGGAACGCACGCCTTTAAAATTGGCTATATCTTTAAGACGAGTGGCATAACACAATTGTGGAATCAAAAGTGTGATGAGTAACAAAATGTGCAAAGTCTTCTTCATAATTATTTAATCCCGCCTTGCGGAATAATTTTCTTATTTAAAAGGGCCAAATCATATCTAAAGCCCTAACCAGCCAACCTGGGCTCTGCTTCTCGGCCACCACTCCAAATCCATTATAGCTAATGCGCGCATCAGCTATTGAGCTCGATAAAACTGTGTTATCGGGTTTAATATCGTAGGGACGAATGATCCCTTCTACAATCAGCACTTGTTCTTCTTTATTTACTTTAATGTGCTGTTCTCCTCTAATCACCATATTTCCGTTATGCAATACATCCACTACTTCTGCAGAAATTTTTGCCGACAAACTTCCAGCGCGCTGCGTAGAACCATCACCCTGAAATTTACTTTCACTTTTTGCCCCAATAAGCTGAGTGGGATCTACTAGCTTTACAATTTGAGACAGTTTAGCCATTAAACCGCCTAACTGGCTGATACTGTTATCTTGCTCGGTCTTCTTGTTGGCTTTGGTTGTACCGTTGTTTTTAGCCTGAGCCTGTTCTTCAATAATAATCATAACGGTATCGCCAATTTTTGCAGCACGATACATATTGTCGTACAAGCGTGACGAATAGGCATCCATCCATAACGAGCCACTTTTGTTCTCTTTTACTTTCTGTTTCATACTTGCCAAATCGGAATCGTAATAGCTTTCGCGATTAGGAGACGTTTCCTCTATGCGTTTAGCGTCTTTTTCAACATGTTTAGACTTGGACTTGGCCACGCCTTCATGAGGAAACAGTAAAAGTAAAATTGGAAAAATAAACTTTTTCATAATTAGTAAATCACTTGTACCTCAGTAGAATTTAACGGTTTGCCAATCAGTTCTTTTTTAGACTCCAGATTTTCAACCACAACCGATGAACCATTATCTAAAATATCTTTTACACGTCCTAAAGTTCTTACCTGAAACCTCTTATCACCGGTAAGCACGGTTACCATATCTCCCTTGTTCATTTTGGTTGAAACGCTTAAATCACCTTCTATTAAAACCTGACCTGCCTGAATGGGATTTAAAACCTGAAATTGTGTGTTTTCCTGAATATTCATCACTGCACTTGCCGGTTTTACAGAAACAATTTTTTCTTCAAAATCACCGGCAGCAGCGTTAGATCCAGGTAATAAATTTCTTTTGGAAACTAGCACCTTAAATTCTGTCTCAAAACTTATACGCACCATAGAACTATAAACCAGTTGTCCTGTCTTATTTAAAAAACGAACCAGAGCTTGCGACTGACTTTGAGAAGGGTCAAATTGCGCCACATCTAAATCGATTGACTGGTATAAAGTTGGCGCCGGAAGATTTTCAATATCATGCACTACCATTTTTTTATCTCCCGCAAACTTAACCCCTTTTGAAGATAGCGCTTGTAACAACTTATAACGTACTTCATCCATAATGCCCGCATTGGATGTTTTTAAAACTTTGATAGGTTCTGTGGACAATAGGTTGATATCTTCTAAATTAGCACCGTAACGAACAAGAGAAGTTAAAATATCAGAGGGATGGATATAATCGCTAGCATCGTCTAAACTAAAAACATACGACCCAAACTGTTTAATAAAACGAGGGTCTGTGGATGCTACGTCCACAATATCTTCAAAACGGATATTATGAACATCCACATCGGCTTTTGCCTTAAGCTTTACATTCATGGGAGCATCCGCCCACACATGGAATGAAACTGTTAAAATAAAGAAGCAAATTGTAATTTTTTTAAAGTTCATAAAAAAATTATATAACGTTATTTGAGTTTCTTAGCATTTCACTGGTTGACGACAACACCTTAGAATTAGCTTCATAACTTCTTTGAGCAATAATCATGCTCACCAATTCTTCGGCAATATTCACATTGGAATTTTCAACAAATCCCTGAGCAATACTTCCGGCACCCGCTGTGCCCGGAGTAGCTTCTGTAGGCGTTCCGGATGCTTCTGTTTCGGCATACAAATTTTGGCCCATAGCCTTTAAACCTGCAGGGTTTCTAAAGAGTTGCAGTTGTATATTACCGATAGTGGTAGCGGTAGCTTCACCTGTGAGACTCGCTGATACAGTACCGTCTTTGCCAATAGTGACCGATTCGGCTTCAAGCGGAATAGTTAAATCACCATCAATTTTATAGCCGCGACTGTTTACCAAAATACCTTCGGAATTTACGCGGAATGATCCATCGCGTGTATAAGCGCTGCTACCATCATCCAAGGTTACTTTTATAAAACCGTTACCTTCAATAGCCACATCCAACTCACGATTTGTTTGGGTTAATTCGCCAGCGGTAAACTGCTTATATACACCTACCAAGCGCGTACCATGCCCAATTTGGATACCAATGGGAGACACTGTGTTGGTGGCTGTTTTTTGTCCGGGCGTTTGTACCTGTTCATACACCATATCTTCAAAAGTTTCGCGTGAGGCTTTATAACCCACGGTATTAAGGTTTGAGAGATTGTTTGCTATGTTATTAATACGCGTTTCTTGCGCTTCCATTCCGGTTGCTGCCGAATACAATGCTTTAAGTGACATAAAACCTCCCTAAAAATTACGTTAATCGTCCTAATGAATTTGCCGATTCTTCATCCATCTTCGATTGCTGACTTAAAATCTTCTGGTATGTTTCATACTGACGAGTTACTTCAACCAGTTTCACCAAATTTCCAACCGTACTCGTGTTCGATTGTTCTACTTTTCCTTGTAATAGCTCACTGTGCTTGGCTACTTGAGGGCTAGCTTGGTCACTGGCTTTAAAGCGCGAACTCCCTACCGATTTAACCTGTCCCAAATCACCAAACTCAACCATTTTAATTTTTCCTTTTTCTTCCCCATCCACCATCACCACACCACTGGGGCTAATTTCTATTCTGCCATTACCTGGAACAATACTGCCGCTTTCCCCCATTACCTTTCCACCTTTGGTATCTACCAACTCACCGCTTGCATTAATTCCAAAAACACCGTCACGCGTATAAAAATTGCCCGTTTCGGTTTGAACTTCAAAAAAACCAGGACCCTGAAGCGCCACATTCATTTCATCGCCTGTTGTGACAATGGGACCTTGTGCAAAATTAATAGACTTAAAAGCCACAGCTGTATTTTCCTTTTGCCCATCACCACCTTCAGCATTAGTAAGCACCGATTCAAAATTGACGTTCTCTTCCTTAAAGCCATCCGTATTCACGTTGGCTAGGTTGTGTGCCAAATTATCAAGCTCTTCTAACTTGAGCTTCATGGCTTGCATTGTTAAATAAACACCTGATGGCATAACTTCTCCTCATGGCCTTAAACAGCAATCAGGATGCCATTTGAGGCCTGCGGCCCATTTATATTATAAGATATTGAAAAATATGGGTTTATTATAAAATGTAAGATAATGAGCTTTTTCCTCAAGTAGGAATTTTTTTCAGCGTACACTTTTAAAAAAACACCTATAAAGAAGGTTGACAGATAGTAAAAATAAGCGTAAATCTTTGAAAAGAAAGAGATTTATGTCAACACAACCTACTTTGTACCTCACCCAGCCCGCCATTGAGCGTGTAAAAGGCTTTTTAAACAAGACTCCAGGCAAGTTTTTTAGAATTTCCGTAGAAGCGGGTGGCTGTAGCGGCTATCAATATGATTTTGGCTTTGATGCTAAACAAGAAGATGACTTAACCATTTTAGCAGATGGCATAGAAGTATTAGTAGCACCTCAAGCCATGAGCTATTTAAATGGATCAACAGTTGATTTTGTGGATGATTTTAAAGGGACTGGCTTTACTGTGAGTAACCCTAATGCTACAGGCACTTGCGGTTGTGGTGTTTCGTTTACCGTTTAATCAAGCGGCCACGTGATCCACAATCATCCCGTGCGAGGCTTCTCCAAAAGCCTGGCTAGCTACGGCTTCGGCCATTTGTTTTACCTTTTCGCTAGGAATTTCGGTAATCACTTTCCCTTCCCCGTCCAAAATCTGAATCACGATATTATTTCCCGATGTTTTACTAATGTCGCGCACATGAAAACGGACTTTGTGCGAAGGTTCAATTTGCCTGTTTAATTCTTGGGCCACTTTAGAGGCCATGGCAAACGTAACTTCCTTTTCTTTTTTTGGAGCTTCGTCATGTGAAGCCCCTTCCATTTTTGTCCCGATGGCTACACTGCCTTGAACAGGAGCCAGGGGACTTACCTGTTTAATGCCTTCGGTCATCATAAAAACCTCACTTCAGGGGATTTGGGCCGGGGCTTCTTTAAGGCCCCGGCCCTTTTATCCCTTACTTCTTTACTACTCCATCATTAAGACTGGAGTAATGTCAAAGCGATTTGCGGGAGAGCGTTTGCTCTCTGGAGCACCGACGCACCAGCTTGTTGCAAGATCTGGGACGAGGTGAGTTCTGCTGTTTCTTTTGCGATATCGGCATCACGGATGATGGATTCCGCAGAAGAGAAAGCTTCAGAACGTATGTCCAATTCGTTCACGGCAATTTCCATACGGATGGACTTAGAACCCACATCCGAACGGCGATTTTGCAGCTGACGAATCACGTTATCTAAGATAAACAGACCTTCAGTAGCACCAGCAGCATCGCTCACATCTACGTCGTTAAGCGAAGTGGAGCTATTTAAGGAACCGGTTGCGGCATCGCTGGAAGCGATTTCGGGTCCGGCGTTATCTACAGTGAAGTTTTCATCCGAGAACAGTTTGAAGGTACCACGGTATATTTCGTCAATCGAATCAGCACCAACCGATACAGCATGAGTGCCGCCGATAGTGTTGAAAAGATAACCCGTAGCCGTTAAAGCGGCAGCCATATCCCAGCTAATCTGGATGTTACGACCGTCGTTCGCTTCAAACGTAATGGTGTTGTTGGTTGTATCGATGGCGGCGGTAACACCGGTTTGGTTGGTCTTGTTGTTAATAGCAGCAACAAGAGCCGTCATATCGGTATCATCGTTCATGGTATAAGCAGCTTGAGCTACACTTACACCATTCACCATAAACTCATCGGCGGCCAAAATGTCGCCCGAAGTAGCATAAGTTACAACGTAAGAGTTTGTATTTACCTGAGCCAACACGCCGGTAGAACCCGAAATGTTGTTGATGGCATTCACAAAGGCCAAAGCCGATTTGTCGCCATCTACAGAAGAAACACCGTCATCACTGAAATCAGCCGCATCCAAAGCGATGTTGTTGATTTCCATGGTGGTGTCAAGTGCGGCCAAAGCCGAAGCGCTGCCTACTGTGATGTCGAGTGTGGTTGTAGAAGTAAGAGTATACACCTGACCAATAGCCGAAGCACGGGCATCGTCGATGGATATACTTACGTAGTTGTTAGCACGAGGACCAATTTGGAAGTCCTTACCAACGTAGTTACCGGTGAGTAAGTTGTTGCCGTCAAATTCGGTAGCGGTAGCAATACGGTTGAATTCGTTCGTCAAATCCGACACTGAGGTCGTGATGTTAGAACGGTCAGCAGCCGAGATGTTTTCATCGGCAGCAGTCAACACGTATTCACGAATACGTTGCGCGATTTCTGTTAACTGTGAAAGACCACCTTCAGCAGACTGAAGGGCAGATAAAGCGTTGGAAGCGTTGGTTTTAGCAACGGCAATACCACGAATCTGTGATCTTAAGTTTTCTGATTTCAAAAGACCTACCACGTCATCGGACGCGTGATTGATGCGCGAACCGCTGGACAGTCTTTCGAGAGCGATGTTCAAGCGTTTGCTAGAACGATCTAAACCGTGTTGGGCCTGTAATGAGGCCACGTTTGTGTTAATTCTTAATCCCATTTTATTCCTCCTTTAAAGTTAATTACCCTAACGCAAAATGCGTTTGAGAGATTTAGTCCCTCAGGTCACTTAGACGGAAGCTCATTTGAAAACTTGAAAAATAAATTCAAAAAACAGTGTTTTTTTATACCCTTATTTTTAATATATTTTAAAATATCATTATATTTCATATATTTAAATACTTATCATTTAACACATTTTAGTTTTAATTTTTACCTATTAAAGATAAAATAAAAAATAAGGGTAATAAATTAGGCTAAAGAGCCGTTATGGAAGAAAGATCGAGGAGGATTTTGAGTGGGAACAACCAGCACAGGAACCATTAATTTTGGAGGTTTAGCTTCAGGACTTGATACACAGAGCATCTTAGAGTCTCTAGTGAATATCAAAAATCTTCAAATAGTTACACCTATTCAGGAAAAAATTGAATTACTGAAGGCGCGCCAAAACGCTATGGCGCCACTGATAAGCTCCATTCAATCTTTTAGTCAAACCGCGAAAGAATTTAACAATCCTCTTAATTCTATTTGGGAAACAAAATCGGCCTCTTCTTCGGATGCAAGTTATATAACCGTTACCACACTAAACTCTCAAACATCAACAGTGGGAAATACCGTTATTAGTGATGTATCTCAATTAGCACAACCTGATAGAGTTATTTTTGAAGGGAAAGCTGATTCCAGCAGCAGTAATTGGGGCGCCGGCACTATTTCTATTACTTATGATGGAAGCACACGTGATATAGATATTGCGTCTGATGATTCTACCCTTATCGACATAGCAGCCGCCATTAACAATGAGGACATGGGAGTAAGAGCCAGCATTATTAATGACGGCGGAGCCACTCCTTACCGTCTTGTGCTCACTTCCTCAACTACCGGCGAAGATACCGACATTAGCGTAAACGTAACCGGAGTTAGCCTTACTGTTGATAACGTACTGACAAACCTTGCCGTTAATCAGGCCCAAAACGCCATGTTTAAAGTGAATGGTATTGACGTAGAAAGCGCCAGCAACTCGGTAACCAATGCTATCCAGGGCGTCTCATTTAATTTACTGCAAACCAATAGCACTAGCGACGTGGTTATTAAAGTATCTCAAAATACAGCCAGCATCGTAACCAAAATCACTAATTTTGTATCGGCTTACGAAAGTTTGCGCACTTCTATTAATACGGCCATCAACAAAGATCCCGAAACCGATCAATATGGCCCCTTAGCTTTTGACATTACCTTTAGTAGCGCCGCTCTTAATTTAAGCAATATCATGGCTACCAAGTTTAGAAGCTTGGCCGGTTACGAGTACTCGTCACTTGCCGAAATAGGGATTTCGCGTGATATAAAAGGCAAAATTCAAATAGATACCCCCACACTTACCCGCGCCATTGAACAAAACGTAGAAGATGTTAAAAAACTTTTTGATGGATCTACCAACGAAGACGGGATTACCGAAAAAATGTTCACATTTGCTGATGGCCTTGTGAACGCCAGCGGAACTTTAACAAGCAAAAATAGAGAATTAACCCACAGTAAAGATTATTACGAAAAGCTCATTAAAGAAAGAAAAGCCATGGTGGTGCAATATCAAGACCGCATGGCCAAAAAATTTGCCGCGCTGGAAGTGACAATGAATAAATTAAAAGCAAACGAAAGCAAAATCACATCATTTTTTGATGTTTACTCTCAAAATTCGAACAAACTCTTATAAGGGGCATTTATGAATAATTACATGGCATACCAAAAGGCAATGACCGACCGTATTGGAAGCTCATCCACCGAAACACTCATGGTGATGCTATTTGAAAATGCGATCACCAAACTAAAGCAAGCCGACGAACGCTTTAAAATGCAGCAACGCATCCCTGCTTTGGAAGCCGTAAATAAAACTATTAAAATAGTGGATGCCCTAATGGAACATGTAAATACTTCCGAGGGCGGCGATGTAGCTGTGAAACTTGTTCAATTGTATCATTACACCATACACGAATTGTCACTTGCTGTTCTTCCCAAAGAAGACCCGGTTCTACATCTTAAAAACGCGCTTGCCGTATTGGAATCGTTACTTCAAGCGTGGAAAGGTTTGGAAAAAAAGCAAAATGAAGAACGTTCCTAATATTACAACATGGGAAGATCATCTTACCGCATGGAAAACACTGCAATCGTTGGCTATTAGTATTTTGGCCGATGTCACCCTACCCCAAAATGAAAACTATTCTGAAAAAAACATAGCAACCTTCATGGATCTTTTTGAAAAGGTAGATCAGAACATTCAAAATCTACAACACCCCTGCCCTAATCAAATCATGCAAAAAAATGTTATTGGCCACATGAAGGAAGTGGAATTACTCATACCACGTCTGCTTCAGGTATTAGAAAATGAAAAGAAGAACTGCCTTGAAACCATGATCAATTTAAATAAAATTAACATCAACATACCAGAAGAAAAAGAACCACAGAGCCTTAACACCTCTTTTTAATCTTATTATGAACACAACAGATAACCATTCTAATAGTTCATACCATGAAGAAACGGGAGACGTTTATCTGGCTTTTCTGAAAAAAAATCAAACAACACAGACCGATGATTATCCACCAACTTTAAATCTTATTTCTTTGGAAATTAAAAACTTTAAGGATTCTCTTTTATATAATGAACGGGAAGACACAGAAGATTTAACACGATTGACCGTTTTAGTAAACTCACTTTACGACAGCATACAAAGACCGGTAGAACAAAAAAAAATAGAACTACGCAAAACAACAGTGACATTAAGTGGTGAAAAAATGGTTTTAAACCATAACACTTCACTCATTCACGAAGACATACTGACTATACTCATCGGTTTTCCGGGTTATCCTTTTAAAACTGTAGAATGCGAGGTTACAGTACTATCGTGCCTACAAGAAGGAAATTTTTATAAAGTGGAATTAGGTTTTACAAACATTGACGAATCACACCGTGACATCATCATTAAATACGTGAATCATCTGCAGCGTCACAACATTAAAAAAACAAAACATAACGAAAACTCATGAGGCCAAAACAGCCTCTTCTTCATCGGCATCGCCGGCATCTGCAATAAGGGGAGCTCCCGTTTTATTTTCTTCTCTATATTGCCGTAACTTATTACGCAATGTTCGCACACTAATACCCAATTGCTTTGCAGCACGCACGCGGTTGCCGTCATGCATGCCAAGCGCATTTTGAATCATCATGCGCTCCATTTCATCAAGAGTACATGTAGACAAGGGTATTGATGCCAAATCGCGAGCCTGGTTTTCATCAAAATAAATGCGGTTCATAAGCGAACCTTTTGTTAAAAAAGCTGATCTTAGAAGAATATTTTCAAGTTCACGCACGTTACCAGGCCAAGTATGCTCTTTAAGCTGCTTTAAGGCATCGTCAGTAAGTTTTAAATTGCGTCCAGGATTATCCCGATTAAAACGGGCAATAAAATGTTCGGCCAAAACAGGCACATCGTCTACTCGTTCACGCAAGGGAGGAATATGAATAGATATAACATTTAAACGATAAAACAAATCTTCCCTAAAATTTCCGGCTTCAACCCATGTTTTTAAGTCGCGGTTAGTCATGGCCACAAGCCTTACATCAAGGTTTATTTTTTCGTTGCCACCAATGCGATATATTTCTTTTTCTTGAATCACACGCAACAATTTGGATTGTAAAGTTAAATCCATTTCACTAATTTCATCCAGCAAAATACTTCCATTTTGCGCCGCTTCAAATTTTCCCAAACGACGTTGCGACGACCCGGTATAAGCCCCCTTTTCACTACCAAACAACTCAGCTTCTAGCAAATTAGAGGGAACCGACGCACAATTGATAGCAATTAGCGGTTTATCGGCCCTGAGTGATTGCGAATGAAGGGTACGCGCAAAAACTTCTTTTCCCACACCAGATTCGCCACTAATTAAAACGGTAATATCACTGGCAGCCACGCTTTTAATAAGAGAAACGGCTTTTTTCATGCCAGGATGCGATTTAATACTGGGGAGAGTTTCTAAATCGAGATAAACTGATTCATGAACTTCCGGAATACTTGGATCTAACTTTGGCATTTTTTCACAAGCGTTATTTAAAGCACTTTCAATTTCTTTATCGGTAAAAGGCTTATAAATTACTTCAACAGGGCCAGAAAAAATTCCCAAATGTGAGTTGGCAATATCATGAACCGATAAAATAATAACCGAAGAAGGATTAAATTCCTGATAAATGCGAATACTAGACAAGGTACGCGAATCAAGAATAGCTGTATCTATATAAAGTACATCCGATCGTTCCTGTAAAAGAGTTTCCAATCCATGCCCATCTTCGGCACGAGTAACATCAAAACCTTTTTTCTCAAAAACTGACACCGCTAATCGGCGAATGGCCCGTTCTTTTTCAGCAATAATCGCTTTCATCATAACCTCCTTAGAGTCTGTTAATCTACCAAGGGCAAAATCACATCTATTCACCCGGCAACAGTTCCACCCGGCTCAACATCTCCAACAATTCGGCATATTGCTCGCTAAACTTTTTTGGAATTGTAGGAGAATCTTCGGTGTATGTTTTCCATATCGAAGCCGCCATATCAGGTTGATGCTCCTTGCGATAAGCATCAACTATTAAAAATATAGTCTCCACCGGTGGGTCAAACTGGTTAAAAGCACTTTTCATGGTTTCAAACAATTTTAATGCTTTATCTGTATCTCCCTTTTCAACATAAATATTTATTTTTTCAAACAAACCTTCTTCGTACCAACGCATAATTTCTGGTGGTAAATTTTGTGGAATCGTATCATCTTTAGCACCCAAAAGACTAATAAATTTTAAAGCCTGGTCATACATTTTGCCCTTACGCGCACACTGCGCACCCTGCAAACTATAATTAAACAACTCACTACCAGTTACACC
This sequence comes from bacterium, assembly GCA_019695305.1. Taxonomy (NCBI): domain Bacteria; species bacterium. The sequence continues at coordinate 68,320 of JAIBAG010000003.1, read as the reverse complement.
TTGCTGCAACAAAGAATCAAACTGCTGTACACAATCGGTGTAACGTTCTTTAGCTAAATCGTAAATAGCCCAAGTTAAATAATACAAAATTTTTTCTTGAGGATCGGAAGGAACAGCCTTTACCATATCGAGAGCCTGCCCCATAAAGTCGGTATCGCCCATAATACCATAGGCACGTGCCAATTCCAGAGCCAACCGTCCTTTTTTAGATTCATCCATTTCAAACAAAAGACGTTCAAATAAACGAGCGCCAGAAGGCACCATACCACTTTCTACATAAGCACGCCCAACCCACATCAAAATATCTTCTTTAAGACTTGATACTTGAATGGACGTACTCAACCTATCGCACTGCACCAAAAAACCTACATAATCTTTTTTATCCCAATAATGTGGAGCCTGGTTTAATAAAAGTTGTACAGCAATATCGCTGGCCGATTTTGTAAGTTCATCGGCTGTTTCGTGAAAGAAGTAACGTGGGATTACACGAACAATTGTTTGAAAGGCTTGAGCTGGATCGTTAAGTCGCCATTCTAAGAGAGATTTTACATAATGAATTTCTTTACGAATACTTCCAGATTTTTCTTTAGCTAGTAGCCCATCCATATAGACGTGCGCATTCATATGTAAACGAGAATTATCAAGCTTGGCTACAAGGCGTGCCCACTGGATTTGGGCCATATTTTTAATAACGGGATGATCATCACGTAAAAAGAAACGGTAAAAATCCTCCATGGAAGTATCCAAATCCTTTTTTTCCATCAACACACACTGATACAAACGATAAATGATAACGCTTTTTTGATAATCCCCTTCAAACGAGCTTTGGAAGGCTAAAAATTCATTTTTGGCATCTACAAAGCGTCCAATTTGATACAGCGATTCAGCATAATACAAACGCGAAGCCCGAGCCGAATCGTTAGCATCATTTAAAAACGTACGAACACTATCGTTTTTGTACCATTCCACAACATCGGTATATTTTTTTTGCCAAAAAAGAGCATCGGCATACCGGCGCGCATAATGAGATTTAAGTTCATCTTTGTTAATTTTTGAAGCTAACTCCCAAATATAATCTTCTAAACGCAAATAACGCCCACGCTGATAATACGACTCAAGTACCAGCGAACGAAACATACTGGCCCAGTAATCATCGGAAGACCATAAGGTTTCCTGACGCCGAGAAAGCGCAATCAGATCGGTGTACTGGTGTAAATTAAGTAGAATAAGACCTATATGATAACTAGCGGCCAAGCCATAGGATGAACGTGGATAATCAGCCAATGCTGCTTGATATGCCTTGTAGGAATCATTCAAATCCTTTTTGCGATCCTTTAACCCAGTCACTAAAAGTAAATCGGCTAAAAGATACTCTTTTTCCATTCTTAAAAGCGTATCTTTGTTTGCTAAATCCTTTTTAAGCAAAGCAATCACATCGTGATATTCGTGAATTTTTATTTCTTTAGCATTAAAATCCCAATCCTTAATTTGGGGATAGCCCATTTCTTCCCAAGGATAGATCGCTTTATGAATCACCAAAATTTCGGGTACTTTAGGCAAATATACCTCTAGATATGGCTCATGCGAGGGAGAAACCAAATCAATCAAATCGGCCATGTCTCTTAACGCATTTTTTTTAGCAATAGGGTCGGATGGTGGCACTACAGGCGGAGGTGATGGAGTAGCTTCCTTTGCTGGCTCTAGTTTTTTTGGAGATTCGGCAGCAGGTTTTTCGGGTGAAGCTGCGGGCACTACCGCGTCGGTTGCCCAAGCAGAATACACCAGGGTAAACCCCAACACCACCGCCATCAATATTTGTTTAAAAAATTGCGCCATGAATTATACTTTTTTGTAATTATCCATTATTTTTGAAACATATGCCATTGTCTCTTTATAGGGTGGAATTCCCTGATATTTTTGAACCGCTCCAGGTCCGGCATTGTAAGCAGCTAAAGCTTTTTTAACATCACCAAACTTATCCATCATACTTTTTAAATACCGCACGCCTCCATCGATATTATCACGGATATTATATGCATTTTTAACACCTAGATCACGAGCGGTTCCAGGCATCAGTTGCATTAACCCCTGAGCTCCAACAGCTGAGCGTGCCTTAGGATTAAAATTAGATTCTTGTTTAATAACAGCGGCTATTAATTTTTTGGAAACATCGTACTTATCAGCAGCCTCTTCAATGGCCTGTTTAATTTCGGGCGAAATGTTATCAAGTTTTGGCATAGGATGACGATTGGCATGCTCGGCAGGTGTACGAATAGCGTTGGTTTGCGCCTCAACCTTAGGTGCAACAGACTCTGCCTGTTTTGTCTCGGCATGCGCTTCGCGTTCAACAAGACCCGCATCCGCTAAATAATCACGAATTGTATGAGCAAAGCCCGAACCTAAAGTTGTTATGTGTGGTAAACCCGAAACAGGAGAAGCACTATTACTGGCCGTATCCATGTATTTGTTGATTAAATTATAATAGGGATTTTGTTTGGAAACGTTTTGAGACCCCGGCGATAAACTGGGATTAACTTCTTTTTTATCAACTACCTGCGGTTTAATTGACGATATCATATAGCCTCCAGCCCTCTATAGATAGCAAGCCCAGTGCCAGCATCCCCTTGGAGAGTAAATATTATCCCTTTGATATTATTACATTTTTTAAGAAGAAAATAGGGAAAAATGAAGGCTTTATAGGAAAGAGGGAAAATATTGCCGCTTCTAGATCACATAGGCTTGGTACTTCTTGACCCATTTTTCGGGTATTGCCACCATCAATTCTACCCCATTTTCCTGGTTTTTGGTCCATTCTACCTTACCGTGATTGTACAAATCACGCAGCACAGCCCCGTATGGATAGGGCAAAAACATATGAACCAGAGGATAACGACTTGAAAGCGCACTATCAATTGCTGTGAGCAAAAGATGAAGACCATCTTTTTTGGAAGCCGAAATATAAACATTGTCGTCTTCCTGACGAGGTTCCAAATCTTTGAGATCAATTTTGTTGTACACATTCAGCATGGGGATGGAGCTAAGTTCTAATTCGGCCAACACGTCTTCCACTACTTTTTTGTGTTCTTTATAATCGTCACGAGAGTAATCAATGACATGCAAAAGTAAATTGGACGCCCGAGCTTCTTCAAAAGTGGATTTAAATGATTCAACTAACTGGTGAGGTAAATTGCGTATAAAACCCACCGTGTCGGTAAAAAGAACTTCGCGATTAGAGGGCAATCTTATTTTTTTTGTTTTGGGATCGAGTGTGGCAAATAGTTTATCTTCGGCCAGCACATCGGCCTTACAAAGCGCGTTAAATAAAGTTGATTTACCTGCATTGGTGTAACCCACAAATGTAACGGTAGGAATAGGGATAGTTTCACGTTTTTCGCGATGTAAACTTCGACTTTGTGATACTTTTTCAAGATTCTTTTTAACATGTACCATCCGCTCGCGAGCACGTCTGCGATCAACTTCAAGCTGTGTTTCACCCGGACCTCTTAACCCCACTCCACCGCCACGTTGCTTGGATAAGTGAGTCCACATGCCGGTTAAACGTGGATACAAATATTCGTATTGAGCGAGTTCCACCTGCAATTTCCCCTCGCGGGATGTTGCATGCTGAGCAAAAATATCTAAAATAAGACTAGTGCGATCAATCACGCGCACTTTTAAACCTTCTTCCAAATTTCTATTTTGCGCTGGCGATAAATTGGTATCTACAATTACCACCGATGCGCACTTTTCTGCCACTAGCATTGCAAGCTCTTCCATTTTTCCAGAACCAATAAAAGTAGCTGGCGTAATTTTGCGCAAAACAGCAAGGGTTTCTCCTATAACATGCACTCCCGAGGTATCAGAAAGCGAACGCAATTCCACCAAAGAGTCTTCTCCTATGGATATTTTTTCTCCAGGCTTAACAATTCCAACCAAAAAGGCCTTGTCATTTTTAAACTCCATACAAAAACTCCGTCAGAAAAAAATTATCCACATCAACATTGATAGTTACCCATTAACTATCCATATCTACATGAAATATATAGATTATTTTGTTAACAAAAACATAAAAATAAACTAAATTGTTTTAAAAAAATATTTAAACATTCTCTACTAAACAAATGAATCTGTCACTAAGTGAAAATTCCATCAGTAATTTATTAATCTCGCTCGTTAACAAACTGACATCCGAATGTTTTTGGATTGCTACCGAAAATTTTAGCAGCATCTATTACATGAGCAATGGATTTAATACGCTGTGGAACCTTGACTCAGACGACTCTACTTTAGGAATAAATTATTGGTTTCATTCTATTCATCCTCTAGACAAAATACTCATACCACCACAAGAAACAAATTTTGATATCCAGTACAGAATTTTACAAGCAAACGGAGAAATACGCTGGGTACGAAACCGGGGAATTAAATTGATCGATCAAAAAATAGCTATTGGTCATATTAGAGACATAAATTCGGAGGCATTGCTAGAGGAACAAAATTTATCACTTAAATTGCAAGTGGAGAAAAAAACAACAACAATCAAAGAAATTATTGAAACGTTTGTGAGTGAAAAAACAGAGATCAAAGAAAATTTAAAAAATAAAATATGCTTGCTTGTATTGCCCGTGATAAACCAAATTAAAATCAATAAGCTATTTAAGCCACAACTAATGTTAAGACTAGAAAAGAATATATTAGGATTAGTTGATAATAGCTCCTCTATACTTGCACTAAACAACGATAACCCACTTTCGCAAAAAGAAGAAGAAGTAGCAAACCTCATTAAAATTGGCCATTCCACCAAAGAAATAGCGAACCTCCTTCATATTTCTACCCATACTGTAACTACATATAGAAATCGCATGAGAAAAAAAATGGGCCTAAAAAATCATAAAGTTAATCTCACACGGCACCTTACTACCCAAAACACTCAATAGCTTGTCACTAATCATGTCAATACTTGTCCTCATTTTCTCATCATTTCCATAATTTAAAATAAATGTATTCTTGGGCAAAATGGATGAGATTCTTAATGAATTTTTAGTTGAATGCTCTGAAAACATAGAACGCCTTGAAAACGGACTTGTTGAATTAGAAAAAAAGCCGGACAACTTGGATGTTCTAAAAATTATTTTTAGGGCCATGCACACCATCAAAGGAACATGTGGTATGTTTGGCCTTGGCCGCATGGAAAAAATATCTCATGTGGCCGAAGATGTTTTGGCTAAACTACGTGATGGAGCCATCCCCGTTACAGCTCAAGCTATAAGCGCCATACTAGTTGCTATTGATATCGTCAAACATATTGCCGAGTGCCTTGAAAGAACAGGCGAAGAACCCACTGGCGATGATTCGGTCGCTATTCAAAACTTAAAATCCGTACTCGATACTGACAATATTATATCGAGAGAAGAAAATACAACAGCCATAACAGATACAACTAGTCAGAATACCCCTCAACAAGAATCAAAACCTGTTGCTTCAATCGCACAGTCTGAAACTACGCCAAAAATGGAAACTAAAGCTCCTGCAAGTGATCAATCACTAAGAGTCAACATTGGTATATTAGATCAACTCATGAACTTAGTGGGTGAACTTGTATTAAATCGCAATCAATTATTGCAATTAGTAAGAGGTGAAGATGAATCGCCCTATCTAAACCCTATTCAGCAATTAAACCGTGTTACCTCGGGCTTACAAGAAGCTGTTATGAAAACGCGCATGCAACCCATTGGCAATGCCTGGTCTAAACTCCCCCGTATTGTGCGCGATTTAGAACAGGCAACGGGAAAAAAACTGGAACTGGTGATGATTGGACAGGAAACCGAAATTGATCGCCAGATTTTGCAAGCCATACAAGATCCTCTCACACATTGTGTGCGTAATTCAGCCGATCACGGCATTGAAAAGCCCGACAAACGTGCCACCTCTGGAAAATCGCCCGTTGGTAAAATTACATTAAAGGCTTTTCATGAGGGCGGTCACATCATTATTGCAATTGAAGATGATGGCGGCGGCATTAATCCGGATATCATTAAAGCGAAAGCTATTGAAAAAGGACTTGTATCAAAAGAAATTGCCAATAATTTATCGGACACACAAATATTACGTTATATTTTTGAACCAGGTTTTTCTACAGCGGCCAAAGTTACCGAAGTCTCAGGACGCGGCGTAGGCATGGACGTGGTACGCAGTAACATTGAAAGCATTGGGGGCTCGGTTGATATTTCGAGTACCGTTGGAGTGGGTACATGCATCAAAATTAAAATACCTCTCACGCTGGCCATTATCTCGGCACTCATTGTTCGCGCTGGCGATGGAAAAGGAAATATTTTTGCCATCCCGCAAGTGGGTGTTTTAGAACTCGTTCACATATCAGAAACCAATCGTCATTTTGTAGACACCATTCAGGGTGCAAAAGTTCTGCGTTTACGAGGTAAATTGTTGCCCCTTATCACTCTTTCGGAAGTACTAGGCTTAAAGAAAGAAAATGAGATTAATGTAGAACATGATTTGTTATCTATAGTAGTTGTTCAAGTAGCTGACATGCAGTTTGGATTAATTGTAGACGAGATTTACGATACCCAGGAAATTGTTGTAAAACCAGTCGGGCGCCTTTTAAGAGAAGTTAATTTATTTTCAGGAAGCACCATCTTGGGCGATGGTCGTGTTGTTATTATTTTAGATATTGCCCGTATTTCAGCTCAGGCTCTCCCGCAAGTTATAAGTGATGCGGCTCAAGCAGGATTAGATACAGCCAAGGAAATGGGCACAAGCGATAAAACATCGTTACTTGTGTTTAAGAGCGATTCCCAATCTCATTTTGCCGTGCCTCTTGCTCTTGTTGCGCGTCTTGAAGAATTTGAAACATCCAAAATTGAAAAAGTGGGCAACCAACTTGTAGTACAATATCGTAATTCCTTGCTCCCTTTAATTAAAGCTTCCGACAAATTGAATATCGAAAAATTTACCGACCTCCCTATTACCGCCATTATTTTTACCGACGGAGAACGCGGCATGGGCCTCCTTGTGGAAGAAATTGTCGATATTGTAGATGAACATTTAAAACTGGATACATCCGGAATTCGACCCGGCTTTTTAGGTGGATCTATCATTGCGGGCCGCGCTACCGAGCTTATTGACGTCTACCACTTTTTAAGAATTGCCTACCCCGATTGGTTTAAACTGAAAAGTGAAACCAAAAACGAGAAATCGCGCATTCTGTTTGTAGACGACTCGGCCTTCTTTCGTAATTTACTGCGCCCCATTCTTGAAAGCCGCGGTTTTGATGTGACCACAGCCGAAGATGGTGCCGAAGCTTTAAAAATACTTAAAAAAGATAGCGGGTTCGATTTATTACTAAGCGATATTGAAATGCCCAACATGGATGGCTTTGGCCTTATTTCCAATATACGCTCTAACGACAATCTGAAGAACTTGCCGGCATTGGCACTGACAACTTTAGCGGCACCTCCTAGTCGTGAAAAAGGGATGCAGCTTGGTTTTACCGATTATCTTATCAAATTCGATCAAGACATGGTTCTGGAAGCCATTAGCAAAACACTCAAACAAAATAATGCAGGAGGCCAAGCGTGAGCTTAAGTGAGAACAAACAGGATAGCTCCGTCGATCGTTCTGGCACCGAAAGACGCCAGCAGGATTTAGGCCCTCCCAATGGAGTAGAGCGACGTGTGAGTGATGCCGACAGACGCAAAGAAAATAATATCGAATACGTATCGTTTTATTTAGACAACCAACTTTTAGGTTTATCGGTATTAGAAGTTCAAGAAGTGTTACCCATGCAAACCATCACCCCTATTCCCAAATCAACAAAAGCACTGGCCGGGCTCCTTAATTTAAGAGGTCAAATTGTAACAGCCGTTGATTTACGCGAAAGATTAGGCCTTGATGCAGCCCCTTCTATTCAGGAAAGCATGTGCATTATTGTTGCCGACGGTGAAGAACTGTTTAGTTTATTGGTTGATTCTGTTGGCGATGTAATTCCTGTAGCTAAAAATAAATTTGAAAGCCCCCCAGCAACACTGGCTCCACACTGGCGCCATACCTGCAAAGGGGTTTATCAACTGCAAAAAGGTTTACTGGTGGTGATGGATGTAAAAGCGTTACTCGATATTAACAACAACATTAAAAACAATGGCTAAGCCATTGTTTATTATTTTTTTATAAAAAGGGAGACTTTATGTCGGCAAAAACAGCACAAAAAAAATCATCGGCTCAAGGGGTATCGGTCAATTCAAACAATGCCGCCATCATGCGCGCCGTTAACGAAACGCAGGCGACTATCGATTTTGAAACCGACGGCACTATTATTACCGCCAACCCCAACTTTTTAGGTGCCATGGGTTATACCCTGGAAGAAGTTAAGGGCAAACACCATTCCATCTTTGTAGAAGAAAATTATAAAAAAAGCGCCGAGTATGCCGACTTTTGGCCTGCTTTAAAACGCGGCGAATTTAAACAGGCCGAATTTAAACGTATTGCCAAAGGTGGGCGGGTTATATACATCCAGGCCACTTACACCCCTATTAAAGATGAAAAAGGAAATGTTTATAAAGTAACTAAATTTGCGAGCGACATTACCGCGCAGATGATTGATAAACTAAAAAGCGAAGAAGAAGTTTCTAAGCTTGTAAACATGATGAATTCGCTGCCTATTAATGTGATGTTGGCTGATAGAGACTTAACTTTAACCTACATGAACCCGGCCTCAACAAAAACCTTAAAGAGCATCGAAAAATTATTGCCTATTCCTGTTGAAAAAATGATTGGGCAAAAAATTGATATCTTTCATAAAAACCCGGAAATGCAACGCAAGATGCTATCCGATCCTAAAAATTTACCCCACCAGGCCAGCATTAAATTAGGAACGGATACATTAGACCTTTTGGTGACGCCTATTTTTAGTAAAGATAATGCCTATATTGGCGCTATGGCCAGCTGGTCGGTAATTACCGATAAAGTTAAAATTGCGGCCGATGTTGATAACGTTGAAAAATCTCTTGGCAAGGCCTCTGGTGAATTAGAAGTAGCCAGCCAAAGCATGGCTGCCGGAGCCGAAGAAACCGCCAAGCAATCTCAAGCTGTAGCAGCGGCCTCCGAGCAAGCGTCTACCAGCGTACAAGCTGTTTCGGCTGCAACCGAAGAAATGACAAAATCTATCCGTGAAATTTCGGATCGAACAGAGCAAAGCGCTCAGGTGGCACAAAAAGCATCTAAGGATGCGGTGACTGCTACAAACATTATGAATGTCTTAGCCAAATCGAGCGATGAAATTGGCCAGGTTGTGAAAGTGATTGCTTCTATTGCCCAACAAACAAACCTGCTCGCTCTTAATGCCACCATCGAAGCAGCCCGTGCGGGCGAAGCTGGCAAAGGTTTTGCCGTTGTTGCTAACGAAGTAAAAGAATTGGCTCGTCAAACCGCAAAAGCTACCGAGGAAATTAATCAGAAAATTTCAAGCGTGCAAAAAGACACTCAAGGAGCCGTTGTATCCATTCAAACCATATCCGAAGTTATTAACCAGCTCAATGAAACATCCATGGCTATTGCTGCGGCAGTTAAAGAACAAAGTGCAGCTACAGCCGAAATCTCTCGTTCGGTTACAGAAGCCTCTAAGGGTACTACCGAAGTTAACAAGAGTATTTTACACGTATCACAGGCGGCCCAGGAAGCTGCTAAAAGTGCCAGTCAGGTACAACGATGCTCGCAAACTCTTAACCAGGTTACAGGACAAACCGCTACCATACGCGATTTCTTGAAATCTTTAGGATGGTTATAAATGCATCCCTTCATGTGGATAGCAACCCTATCCTACTTGTTGCTTGTTTTAGGGTTGATCCTGCGTAAAAACAGGCCGCTGCATGCCCGCCTGATGATAGCGGCTATTGTGAGCGACCTAATAACCGTACTTATACTGGAAATACAAAGAGACGCTATAAAAACAGCCCTCTCTTTTACTCTTAGCGTATTACAGCAAACACATATCTTATTTTCATCTCTTGCTACCCTGCTCTATTTTCCGGCGCTTATTCTAGGCTTGATACTTTACTTTAGCAATAAACCTGCGCTTATACAAAAATGGCGCCCCATACATATTAAAATTGGTTATACGGCTTTTATTTTTAGAAGCTTGGGTTTTGGCATGATGTTTACATTACTTTGGAAATAAGTATGACAGACAAATCTGAAAAAATCAGGATACTTATTGTTGATGACTCAACAATGATCTGCTCGTTTTGGAAAATGCAATTGTCCAAGGAAAATGATTTTTTTGTTGCTGGCGTGACCCATAATGGCAACCAAGCACTGGAATTTTTAAAAGATACTCCTGTTGATATTATTTTGTTAGATATCGAAATGCCAGAAATGGATGGACTTACCCTTCTTCCTCTTATTACAAAACAATACCCTAAAACGAAGGTACTTATGGTTAGTGCCTACACAGAGCAAGGCTCATCTCAAACCATAAAAGCACTTCTGATGGGAGCCTCTGATTATGTAACAAAGCCGTCAACTACTGATCTTGGCACAGAGCCTGAGCTAATTGTTGCAACTCTCACAACTAAAATTAGAGCTATATCAGAAACAAAAGAGCACATACCTACTACAACTATTTCTCATAAATCTCAGGCATCTATCAAGCCAAGCGCCATTGTTATTGCTGCAAGCACGGGTGGCCCCAATGCTCTTATTTCCTTTTTAAAAGCTCTACGTCCTCAGTTTGAAAAACCTATTTTTATTGTCCAGCACATGCCCAGCATGATGATTGACTCACTCGCTGAACGAATAACAAAATCCACTTCTCGCCCCTGTATTCAACCAATTGATAAAAATCCCATCTTTGATGGCAATGTTTATTTAGCACCCGGTGATTCACACATGATGCTTGAGTACAACCAGATTACTACACATATAAGACTCTACGATGGACCGGAAGAAAATTATTGCAAGCCATCAGCCGATCCTCTTTTTAGAAGCGCTGCCAATGTTTATCGAGATAAATTACTGGGAGTTGTCCTTACAGGAATGGGTGAAGATGGGAAACGCGGGAGCATAGAAATAGTAAAAAAGCATGGGATTGTTATTGCTCAAGATGAAGCCAGCAGCACAGTATGGGGCATGCCAGGTGCTGTTGTAAAAGAAAATTTAGCATCAGCAATAGGAACACCGGAATGTTTAGCCTCACTGATTAAATAAATTTATGTCGACTGAAGACTTAGCCATAGCCACTTTAAAACAAATTATCTACGATAAAAGTGGAAATAAAATTGATAACGCGAATCCAAATTTTTTATCGGTAAGACTGCATACTTTACTTGAACAACACAAAGTTGATTCTCTTGCAGAACTCTTAAAACTCATATCTACCAATAACGATATTTTAGATGATGTGATTGATCTAGCTACCACTCATGAATCACTATTTTTTAGAGATGATCTTTTTTTTAAAAGCTTAAGCGAAGCTATATTTCCATATTTTTATAAAGCACGTGAAAGCACAAAAAAACTCCGTATTTGGTCGGCCGCCAGTTCATACGGCCAAGAAGCCACCTCGCTTGCCATCAGTTTAATAACTCATCCCTGCGATTTTAGTGGCTGGGATATCCAGATACTGGGTACCGATATATCAAAAAATGTTATTAAACGTGCAAACAGTGGCATATACACACACTATGAGGTGCAACGCGGCTTATCTTGCCATTTATTGGCTCGTTTTTTTGAAAGGGCCGATGCCGGATGGAAAATTAAAGATGAACTAAAAAAAATGACCCGCTTTGAAAACCTGAACCTGCTCAACTCATTTCAGCATTTGGGAGAGTTTGATATTGTTCTCATTAGAAACGTACTGATTTATTTTGAACCTGATATAAAAAAGAGAATACTGGAAAATATCAACTCACTACTGCCTACCGACGGCTGTCTTGGACTGGGAGGCCCCGAAACAACATTAGGAATTACCAATGTCTTTAAAACATGGGAAGGCTTGCAGTGCTCGTTGTATCAAAAAAATCCGCTATAATCCGTACTCCACTACTTTTTGATTAAACAAGTGATTTACTTTAACAGACAGGGAATCGCGGTCATCCATTCTTAACCCCTGAGGGAGTTCTAAAATAGTTTCTACCCCTCCCAATTCAATAAGATGCAAATAGCCTTTACACGATCCATTGTATTCGTGCAGAATAGAATTTAAATTTTTTAATTTATCTTCAGTTAATAACGTAGATGGAATTTTAAAATGAACACTACGCGTTCTATTTCCCAAAAATTCCTGCAACGGAAAAAATTCGTCGGCCAAAATTTTAGAACCCTCTTCCGTCCGGTCTACCTTACCTTTTAAGATAACAATTTGATCTTCTTTTAAAATTTCAGCCGACTTTTGAAAAGTATTAGGAAACACAATCACCTCAACCGTCCCTTTTAAATCTTCAAAATTTACAAAAGCCATTCGGCTTCCCTTTTTGGTGGTAATGACCCTAATCCCCTTAATCATACCCGCCATATTCACTTCGGCTTCACTGGTAAGAGTTTTTATTTTAAGAGTATCGGCATTGGAAACACGCTCAATTTCTTCACGGTAGCCAGAAAGCGGATGATCCGAAAAATAAAAACCCAGGGCTTCTTTTTCAAATGCCAATTTTTGATTATCGGGCCAATCGGGGCCAGACTTGTGTGTAAAGGCCATGGCATCTGCAGGATTATCGTTTAAAAGACCAAAAATACTCTCTTGGCCCAATCCCTTTTCCTTTTTATTTTTTATGGCCATCCCTACAAGTTCTTCAATACTATCAAATATAACAGCTCGGTTTTTTTCAATACGATCAAATGCCCCGCATTTAATGAGCGATTCCAGCACCCGTTTGTTGATTCGGTGATGATCCACTCGCATGCAAAAATCGGAAAAAGATTTAAAAGGTCCTTTTTCGTTACGAGCTTCAACAATGGCCTCAATAGCACCTTCACCAATTCCCTTCACTGCGCCCAAACCATAACGGATGGAATTTTTGCTCATTACCGAAAAACCAAAATAACTTTCGTTCACATCCGGAGGCAGCATGGTTATTTTTTGTAGTTTCAGGTCATCACTATAAAACTGGATACGGTCGGTATCATGCATTTCGGTAGAGAGGATAGCAGCTAAATATTCTACGGGATAATGAGCTTTAAGATAGGCGGTTTGATACGAAACCAAGGCATAGGCGGCCGAGTGGGATTTATTAAAACCGTATTCGGCAAATTTGGCCATCAAATCAAAAATCTTTTCAGCTTTATCGCTAGGAACCTTCTTTGTTTTGGCACCTTCCAAAAAGCGCACCCGCTGCGCAGCCATTTCTTCGGCCTTCTTTTTACCCATGGCCCGGCGCAATAAATCGGCTTCACCAAGAGAATACCCCGCTAACGCCGATGAAATCTGCATCACCTGTTCTTGGTAAACAATAACGCCATAAGTATCTTCTAGAATAGGTTTTAATTCAGGTAAATCGTAAACAATGGGTGTGCGTCCTAATTTACGATTAATAAAATCATCCACCATACCGCTCCCTAACGGGCCAGGACGATAGAGAGCCAAAATAGCGATAAGATCTTCAAAAGTATTGGGCTTCATGCGGATGAGCAAATCGCGCATCCCCGAACTTTCTAGCTGGAACACTCCTGCCGTATCGCCCTTGGCAAGAAGCTCGTACACAGCTTTATCGGCTAACGATATGTCTAAAATTTCAAGCTCTACATTTTGAGTGCGTTTAATAATTTTAATGGCATCGTTAATTACCGTAAGTGTTTTTAAACCCAAAAAGTCAAACTTGATAAGCCCAATCTTTTCCACAAACTTCATATCGAACTGCGTCACCACGTCACCATTACTGCCTTTATAAAGAGGCAAATAATTGGTAAGCGGCTTATCGGACATCACCACGCCGGCGGCATGGGTAGAGGCATGGCGGTTTAAACCTTCCAAATTTTTGGCAATTTGCATAAGGCGCGCCACTTGCGAATCGTTGTCCACCAATTCCTGCAAACGAGGCTCTTCTTTTAAAGCTTCTTCAAGCGTAATATTGATAGCATTAGGAATGAGTTTGGCTATTTTATCCACATCGGCATACGGCATTTCCATCACACGCCCAACATCGCGCAACACTGCTTTGGCTTTCATTTTTCCAAAGGTGATAATTTGTGACACATTGCCGTATTTTTTTCCCACATATTCCAAAACTTTTGAACGGCCATGCATGCAAAAATCGATATCCACGTCGGGCATGCTCACACGTTCGGGATTTAAAAATCGTTCAAAAAGAAGATTATACGGAAGAGGATCTAAGTCGGTAATACGCACCGAGTAAGCAACAAGAGAACCTGCAGCCGAACCACGGCCGGGCCCTACCGGCACACCAGTGTTTTTTGCATGCGAAATAAAATCAGACACAATTAAAAAGTAACCGGCAAAACCCATCTGCTTAATCAGCTTTAATTCTAATTCCAAACGAGCCTGGTAGGTTTCGCGGAGTTTCACTTCATCAAGCGGCACATCAGGATACAAAAGTTTACGGTTATGAATAATCTGCGGCCAGCGTTGATCTAGGCCCAGGTGGGCCTCTTTATCCAAATAATCATCCAGCGTTAAACCTTGTGGCGGTTCAAATTTTGGAAAGTAATATGTTTTTAAGTCAAACTCAAAATTACATAAATTTTCAACAACCTCAGTATTAGCAATGGCCTCTGGACAATCTTTAAAAGCCTCTTCCATCTCTTGAGTGCTTTTAAAATAATAGCCGTCGGTAGAAAATTTTAAATTACCATGGGCACCATGCATGGTAGCTCCCGTTTGAATACACATGAGTGTTTCAAACGCTTCGGCTTCTTCCTGCTTTAAATAATGACAATTGTTGGTAGCAACAAGAGGCAAGCCTTTTTTATGGGCCATATCTTTTAAAGCTGCGTTCATTTGCTTTTGAGCTTCAATACCATTGTCTTGCAGTTCTATATAGTAGCGGTCTTTAAAAATAGTGGCGTACTTTTCCATCCATTCCATAGCCTTGTCGTGCTGACCTTCGTAGGCATAGTGGTTAAGAGCACTGTCCCAACCACCAGAAAGAGCAATAAGACCTTCAGAATATTCATTAAGCAAAGCAGAATCAATACGAGGCTTATAATAAAAACCATCAAGATAGCTTTGTGTGATCAGCTTGCATAAGTTGAGATAGCCCTCTTTATTTTGAATGAGCAATACCAACTGAAAAAGATGATCCATCCCACGGCGATGGATTTTATTTTTATGATCGTCGAAAGAGGGGTGAAAAACGGTACAGCCAATAATGGGCTTTACCCCTTTTCCTTTGGCCGTTGTAAAGAGATCTACGGCCCCAAAAATATTGCCATAATCGGTAAGAGCAACAGACGTTTGGCCAAACTCTTTAGCTTTGGCCACCATATCTCCCACACGCAAGGCACCATTCAAGAGGCTGTATTCAGAATGATTGTTAAGATGACTAAAGGACATGATTTTTGAGCCCTATCAAAAGCGAGCCTGCCCTATTCCCACTCGATAGTGGCGGGAGGTTTTGAGGATATATCGTAGACAACACGATTAATCCCCCGTACTTCATTGATAATCCTGTTTGAAATATTAGCCAGAAGTTTTTGTGGCAAGTATACCCAGTCGGCAGTCATGCCGTCAACGCTTGCTACCACACGCACAGCACAAACGTTTTCATAGGTGCGCTCATCCCCCATTACCCCCACCGATTTTACGGGCAACAAAACAGCAAAAGCCTGCCATACCGAGTTGTACCATCCCTCTTTTTTTAGCTCTTCAATCACAATCTTATCGGCCTTTTGTAAAAGTTCTACTTTATCAGCGGTAATAGAATCGATAATGCGAATAGCAAGCCCTGGCCCGGGAAAAGGGTGACGTCCCAAAACTTCGGCCGGCATATTGAGCTTAGCTCCAATTTCGCGCACTTCATCTTTAAACAATTCGCGGAATGGCTCCAAAAGTTTAAAGCCCATTTTCTCGGGTAAGCCCCCTACATTGTGATGACTTTTAATCACGGCCGAAGGCCCCTTGTGAGATACACTTTCGATGACATCAGGATAAAGTGTTCCTTGAGCTAAAAACTTTACATTCTTGATTTTCTTAGATTCTTTTTCAAAAACCTCTACAAATACACGGCCAATAATCTTGCGTTTTTTCTCAGGGTCACTCACCCCTTTTAAAGCCTTTAAAAACACCGCCGAGGCATCCACATATTTTAGTTTTAACTTAAAATTTTTGCGGAACATGGTTTGAACATCCTGTGCCTCTTTATAGCGCAACACCCCATTATTGATAAAAATGCAGGTCAGCTGTTTACCAATGGCTTTTTGAATAAGAACAGCAGCAACCGACGAATCCACCCCACCCGATAAACCTAAAATAACATTATCTTTCAATACAATAGAACGTATTCTTTCAACTTCTTTCTCGATAAAAGAATCCATCGTCCAATCGGCCTTGAGACCGGCAACAGTAAGCAGAAAATTACGGATCACCTGAGTGCCCGATTCGGAATGAACAACTTCGGGATGAAACTGAAGCCCATACAAGCGCCGGTTTTTATCACCAAAGGCGGTGATAATGCCATTATGAGAGCGCGCCAGGGTTTGAAAACCGGTAGGAATTTGGTCGATAGAATCCCCATGGCTCATCCAAATCACCGAGCCCTGCGGCACACCGGCAAGTAACTCGTTATCACGAGCCACCACGTCAATTTCGGCCCTACCATACTCTCTTTTTTCAGAATGCGTAACCTTACCCCCTAAATGATGAGCCATTAATTGAAGGCCGTAACAAATCCCCAAAATAGGGAGCCCCAGGTTAAAAATTTGAGGGTCAATTTTAGGCGATTTTTTATTAAGAACACTATCGGGACCGCCCGACAGAACAATAGCGCTGGGATTAAATTCTTTAATTTTAGAAAGACTGGTGCGGCAATTAAGGATTTCGCAGTAAACTTTTTGTTCACGGATACGGCGGGCTATCAGTTGGGTGTATTGAGAACCAAAATCAAGAACTAAGACTTTATCCATAGTATTTCGCCATACGTCCTTCGTTGAAACACGAACGAAATACAGCTTAAGAAACGTTGTAGTTAGGAGCTTCTTTGGTGATAATCACATCATGCACATGTGATTCACGCAAACCGGCCGATGTGATCGACACAAACTTGGCCTTCTTGTGCACTTCTTCAATTGTTTTGCAGCCCAAATAACCCATGCCCGAACGAATACCACCGGTAAGCTGATAAATACTTTCGGCCAAAGACCCTTTGTAAGGAACACGGCCTTCGATACCTTCGGGAACAAATTTGGATTCTTCATCAATATCCGATTGAAAGTAACGGTCGCGGCTACCCTTTTTCATGGCGCCAATAGAACCCATACCACGATATACTTTATAACTACGACCTTGATACAGCACCACTTCACCTGGCGCTTCGTCGGTACCGGCAAATAAAGAACCTATCATCACCGTGCTGGCACCTGCAGCCAAGGCTTTCATCATATCACCCGAAAATTTAATACCGCCGTCGGATACAAGAGGGATACCAAACTTGGAGGCTACTTCCACACAATATTGAATGGCCGAAATTTGAGGCACACCCACACCACTCACAATACGGGTTGTACAAATTGAACCGGGCCCTACCCCTACCTTAACACCATCGGCACCAGCATTAATAAGATCTTTAGCAGCTTCGCCGGTGGCAATATTGCCGCCTATAATCTGCAAGGCCGGAATTTTCTTTTTTATGAGTGCTACCGTATCCAGCACCATTTGAGAATGCCCATGGGCCGTATCCACAATCACCACATCGGCACCGGCTTCATATAATGCCTTGGCCCGATTATAGCCATCGTCCCCTACCGACACCGCCGCACCCACAAGGAGCCGACCATAGCTGTCTTTAACAGAATTAGGAAAATGCTCCGATTTTTCGATATCCTTAACGGTAATAAGCCCTTTTAAATGGCCCTTTTTATCAACAACCAAGAGCTTTTCAATTCGGTGCTTTTGTAACAATTCACGAGCACGATCGAGATGAACCTTTTCATCTACGGTCACAAGGTTTTTACTGGTCATTACCTCTTTAATTTTTTGTTTTTGATCTTTTAAAAAACGCAAATCACGGTTGGTTAATATCCCCACCAGCTTGCCCGCTTTGGTTACAGGTAAGCCCGAAATCCCATAACGTTTCATAAGAGCTAGAGCTACACTTAGCGGCTCATCGGGATCTACCGTTAAAGGATCGGCTACAATGGCCGATTCAGATTTTTTTACTTTATGAACTTCCTCAACCTGATCGGCAATACTCATATTTTTATGAATAATACCAATACCGCCATGACGAGCCATGCTAATAGCCGTACGCGACTCGGTAACTGTATCCATAGCCGATGATAAAATAGGGATATTAAGCGTTATTTTTTTGGTTAATTTTGTTTGGGTTTTAGTATCGCGCGGAAGAACCTGGCTTTTGGCAGGAACCAAAAGAACATCATCAAATGTTAAGGCTTGAGGGAACTCTTTCTTCATGAGTTCCTATGAGGCTTTAGGATAAAACACCGATTGAATCAAGCATTTTTTATAAATTATGAAGTGCGGGCCAAAGCTATACAGTAGGAACTAGACCACGCAATACCTGTGCTTTTTCATAACTTTCGCTAAAATGGAGTTAATGAGAGCTTATTAAACGAAAAAGACGGTCAATCCAAAAACCTTCGTCTTTGGCCAAATGGTACAAAAGTTCGGCCTTACGCTGTAACTCAGAAAAATTACCTTCCTCTTCGCCAGAGCCACCAAAGTAATCAATTTGTCCTCTTAAAAAAATACCCTGTATAAGAGGATGAACAAACTCTTTAAAAACCTCTTTAGCTTCACTATCACTGCCATCAGGCCCGGCCTGTGCGGAAAAAGCAGCTGATGCTTTTTTGAAAGCCTCAAAAACAGGTTTAGCCTTGTTCCAATCCTTTATCAAAACAGCATCGCTAAACTGAAACTGTTTACAGGCTAAAGCAAAATCGGAGGCGTAAGTTTTAAGACGCTTTAACGCTTCTTGAGTAACACGGAGTTTTGCATTTATTTTTTCGCGTGTTTCCTTTTGTTCGCCCGGACTAGGCGGGCTAAGTTTGGCTTCTAAAATACCTAACACATCAAAACTTTCGGTTAATTGTTGTGGCAAGGTTTGAGGATCAAGCCGCTCGGTACCGTTAATTTTAACTCCCATGGTGGAAGGAATCACATTGTATACTTTTCCGGCGTACTGAGGCACCAACTGACTCACAAAAGTTTGTAAAAACAAATACCAGTAGGCATTCACCGTCACTGTGCTCCCGCTGTTACCGGGCAACTGTATTACCGCTTTTTCATCACCTTGAAGCTGTGCCATGGCAACGGCCGATTCATCCCACACGCCTTCACCATGACTTTCTTTACCTAAATAGGATAAATCTTGGCCTACTAAATAAATAGATTTACAACCCAATTCCTTCAGTAACAAAAATGCGGTATGAGCCGAAGAATGGCCATGATCGTAGCGTGGTCCAGAAAAAGGCACCCACCGTGCCAATCCGCTTTCACCCAAAATATAACTATTTAAACTCCCATTACCGTTAACGTGGTTACCCGTGTAACAACGCGGGTGCACTAAAATGTTTCCCACAAATACATGGGGGGGCTTATCTTTAAGATCTTCAAAATATTTTCCCTGCATTTCGGCACGTTCCACATTAAGCCATAGATGAGGATGAATACCCGCATCAACAAGCACTTTTAATGCCGAAGGACAGGCCGCTATAACAGCTTTATTTTGCACCTCTTTTAAATAAGGAAGGCTCTCGTTAAGAGATGGTCCCGACGCCACCACAATACCCGGTTTTCCCTCAAAAGCATTTTTAGCTTTAGAAAAATCGGCCATACCGTTTAACAAATTCAAATTATCCAAGGTATTTTGATAGCCTATGTGGGCATCGTACGGGTCACAAAAATAACGGCTAAACTGATGCGTGATAACAGCAGGTAAAATCTTTTTTTGTGCCTCATCTATAAAAGGCGCCGATAGCTTATAAGCCGGCGGATAAATAACGTATTCAATAGCGCGAGCCATAGACAGATTAAGGTACTCGGAAAAGAATGAAGAAAAAAATTGAGTGAGTTTGGCCGTATCTTGCCCAATAAACCAACCAAAATTAGACGCCAAAAAAAGAGGCGTTAAATCAGTTTGCTCCAAGGCTTCGCGAAACAAATACGGAAAAGGCTCCAAAACCAATACTGTTCTATTTGTAGGCTGAGGATTTTTGGCATATTCCAACAAATGATGCCCCAAACCAATACCCGCAAAAATAATCACACGCGGGTTTTTAAATTCGAGCTTTTTAACAAATTCTTTTGCGTATTTTTTGGGGGATTCCCCACCATGGTAAGGAAACTCTTTGCCATCGCTGGTTTTTAGAATAACTTCGGGTTCGCCCTCAATAGTAGAGCTAGAAAAGGCAGGAACGGGTTTTAACAACTCCATCTGGCGTGCCAGTTCGGGGTAACGTTTTTTAAGAACAGCTAAATTACGTTCAAAAAAGGACATAGTTTATGGAACTATCAACCCGTACAAAACGGACGAAGAGGATAACACAAACAAACGGTTACTATCCACGGCAATTTGATTTAAAGACCCACCCGATAAGGCTAATGTTTGAAGCACACGCCCGTTAGCCGCATCCAACACATAAGCCCCGTTTTCCTCGGTACCCACAATCACAGTATTGCCTACTACAACCGGTGGCGATTGAGCTCCCGAATAAAGACCTGTATCCCACATCCGAGTACCATTAGATTTTGAAAGGCTCATCACATGCCCGTCGGCTGTAGATACATATAAAGAATCGCTCCCTGCCTCCAATTTTACGCCGCTCTTGATATCTTTTTTCCACAACACATCACCACCCGAGCGCGATAATTTGTAAATATTGCCAAAATAACCAGAAACATAAAGAGCATCACCATCAATAGTAATATCGGCATCTAAATCTCTAAAGCCAATGCGGTTAAATGCCAACATGCGCGACCACACCACCGAACCATTACCCGCCGACAAGGCCACCAATTGACCATCGGCAAAACCTATATACAAGCGATCGCCCTGTATCACCACACCCGAGGTACCGCGCATTGTCATTTTGGCATCAAAGCCTGATACAGGCGTACTCCACACCACTCGCCCATTGTCGGCATCTATAGCAAAAACCTGACGCGCTGTAGTGACAGCATACACTTTCCCTTGTCCAAAAGCAGGCGTACCCAAAATTTCATTTTCAAGATAAACACTCCAGTTTCTGGTACCCGTCTCGGCGTTTACCGAATAAAACCATCCCTTGTTATTTCCAAAGTAAACATTTTGAGAAACAGCTAAAGCCTGCGAAGCAATGGGGCCTTCGGTGGGGAGTGTCCACAATATTTTACCAGAGGCCGCATTCACTGCATAAAAATTACCCGAATGAGTTCCTACAAAAACTCTGCCATCAGCTGTTGTGGGGGATGACGCTTCTGGAAAAAATCTTTTTTTAGATCCCCCGCTTTTAAGCCCTCGGCTCCATAAGGTTTTTACCACTTTTTTATGAAGTGTTTTTGGAGGATTATGTTTTTCGTCTTTGGCCCAAAGCGCCGAACACATAAACAAAACAACTAGTAGAGGAATAAAAAATTTAAGATTTTTCATGATTTCCTTTAGTTTGTTCTACAAGGTACGTTTGCACGGCCTTTTCCTTAACAGAGCTCGTTGCAGTAGAAGACAACTCTTTTAAAGTTTTTAAACCCTCTTCACTATTACCTTTACCTAATGCAATTAAGGCTTTTAAATAAGAGGCAAATTCTGTGTTGGCTTGAGTTTTATTGTTTGTTAACAAACCAAGAGCCTGGGTGGCTTCATCCCATTTTTGATTTTGAACCAAATAATGGGCGTAATGAAGTACATAGTAATTTTTAACAATGGCCGGCGCTTCCTCCAGTAAAGTTTTAAACTCGGCATCTAATTTTTCGTTATTACCAGCCGTTGCATAGCGATGAAGCAATTCAAGCGTGGGCAAATAGGCATATTTTTTTTCATCGGCAAGTTTTTGTAACCCAGCTTCCGCATCGGTAGATTCTAAAACCTCAAAAACCTGAGCATTCATTTGAGTAAGATCGCTGTCTTTTTTGTGGCTTAAAAAAAGATAAACAAAGCCACCTATAAAACCAACAATCACTAAAACAAAAATAAGGGAGGCAAAGGGAGCTAATTTGGAAAAAATGGTATCTACAGCAGAAATAAATTCATCCTGTTTTTTCTTTTTATTTTCAAATGGAAGTCTTTTGTAACGTGACATGAATTAATTGTCCTTTCCTTCGTAATCCGATTCATCTAACCGGAACATTTTGCGAATTAAATCTTTGGCCTGCCAACTACGTTCATCACCGGCCTCATTTTTAAGGCTTAAAACCGGATCAAATAGAATTCGGTTTAAAATAGCCTCGGTCATTTTTTCTACAGCTTCTAAATCGTTTTTATTTAAGTGGGAAAGTTTTTTCATAGTTCTTTCCAACTCTTTTTTACGAATACCGTCCCACTTGGCTCCAAGCTGCACCAACGTAGGATCTCTTGCTACCATAAAATCCATGAATCTCGAAGCTTCTTTTTCAACAATAAGAAAGGCTTTTTCGGCCTCTTTTTGACGCTCTTTCGAGTTATGTTCAATCACCTGTTTTAAATCGTCAATATTATATAAAAACACATTATCAACATTATTACAGTCGGCATTAATGTTGCGTGGCACGCCCAAATCAATTAAAATCAAAGAACGGTTTTTGCGTTTATGCATTAATGTTTGCAATTGATCGGCCAACAAAAGAGCTTTATCGCTTTCAATAGCAGTAACCACAATATCAAGCCCCTGCTCCAATATATTTTCCAAATTATCCAATGAATGAGCCTGTCCGTTTAAGCGAAAGGCCAATTCTTGCGCCTTAGCCTGAGTACGGTTAAAACAATGAAGTGAGCCAATGTTGTGCTCGCTTAAATGGCGAACAACCAATTCTGCTATCTCGCCAGCGCCTACAATGCCTATAGATTTATTTTCTAGCGTTCCATAAATTTGCCGCGTTAGCAGTACTGCCACCGACCCTACCGATACTGCCCCAAGTGACACAGCCGTATTTTCGCGCACCTTTTTAGATACATAAAAAGCACGATTTACAAATTGGTTAAGATAGGTTCCCGTTACATGCTCTTTAAAAGCAATTTCAAAAGCATCTCTAAACTGTCCCACAATTTGATTTTCACCAACCACCAAAGAATCAAGACTACTAATCACTTTAAACCCATGGGTTACGGCTTCCGAATTTTTATATGTATAAAGATGTGAACGGATAGTATCAAGTGGACACTGCCCCTTATGAGAAAAAAAACTTTCCAAATCACGAATAGAATCTTGCGCATTGCTACTAGCCGCATATACTTCCATCCTGTTACAGGTAGATAGAAAAAAAGTTTCTTTAAGCGAGGGAATTTTACCCGTCAAATCGTGCAGTACATGCGGGCATTCCTGGGCCGATACCGATAATTTTT
Source organism: bacterium (assembly GCA_019695305.1). Lineage (NCBI taxonomy): Bacteria > bacterium. The sequence goes on along the minus strand of JAIBAG010000003.1, from coordinate 44,669 downwards.
CACGCAGGCTAATAGGGGCTGTTTTGTGGCTTAAACCCACCACTAAATAATCCATTAGGCTCCTCCCCCTTGCACCCTAAATAGAAGATAAAGAAAAAGTACAAAGCCCATGGTAGATAAAAGAATTCCTTTACGCCCCTGCAAGCCCTGCGACACGCGCAAATTAAGAAGAAGTGCAAAAAAAATCCAAATCCCAATCGATAAAAGTGACTTGAGATCGTTAGTTACATAATAACCCAAAGTACTTTTAGACCAACCGGCACCGGTAATAATACCCAGCGTAAATAATACAAAACCGGTATACAGCGAGCGATAATGAATAGCATCCAGCTCATCCAAAGCCGGCACTTTATCAAAAAAACCACCTAGTTGTTTGTGCTTAAGACGATATTCTTTGATGAGATAAATAAGCCCGGTTACAAAACTCACCATAAACACGCCCACACCCATAAAAATAAAAACAAGATGAATAAAGGCCCAGGGATTTTGTAAAAAATGCTGAGGAGCTGCGTAGGCCACCAAGCGTGTGATGCTTAAAATATAAAAGAACAAGCCTAAAAACATAAAAATAAGACCGGCTGCCAAATAGTGATAAAAAAAACTAAAGATCACAAAAAATAACACAATAATAAGACTTGTAAGCTGGAGTGATTCGAAACTGGTATTAAAGTAAGGATATCCCTGTTTTAACAGATGGGTGATAAAAACAATTCCATGCACCAAAAGCCCTACCATGGTAAAACGCAGTGCTAAAAGAGCGTAGACTTTTCGTTTAAAAATGAAGCGAAAACAAAAGGCCAAAAAACTTACCAAATAAAGCCCCAAGACAATAAAAAAACCATTTGAAAACGTATAGTTTGGCATGAGTTCTCTTGTGTAATACGCCCAGAGGGAAGATTCAAGGTAATTTCTGAGTAACCCCCTCCTGGCCTCCCCCTTAATCTAAGGGGGAGGGATATCCTCCCAAACTTTGTGATCAAGTTCTCCTCCCTTAGATTAAGGGAGGAGACAAAGGTGGGTTACTGAAACCCTTGACATTTTTCATCTCCGGCATAAATAAGACATACAGAAAGGAACACACAATGAGTTCAGCCAATGTAAAAACCGCAACCGACGATAACTTTGCAACCGAAGTTTTAAATTCCGGAAAGCCCAGCCTGGTAGATTTTTGGGCCGTTTGGTGCGGACCTTGCCGCGCATTAGCCCCCATCATCGATGAATTAGCCGATGAAAACGTGGGCAAAATAAATGTTTTTAAATTAAATGTGGATGATAATCCAAACGTTGCCGCCCAATTTGGTATACGTGGTATTCCTACCGTTCTGTTTTTTAAGGATGGAAAAGTAGCTCAGCAATCGGTTGGTGTTAGTGCTAAAGCCAACTTGCAAAATATGATTAACGGCCTGGCATAAAAGCTTTCTAAAAAGCTTTTTCCAAGTAAGGCAGTAAATCGGAAGCATTGACTTCACGGGGGTTATAAAAGCTGGCACCGTCATCCGGAGATTTTTCGGCGAGCGTTGCAAGATCGGCTTTTGTAACTCCCACTTCCGATAATGTTGTTTTAAGTCCGCACACCTTTTTAACCTCTTCCCTAAAACTTTTAACCGCCTCAATCACCTGAAGTGCTCTCTTTTTCAAATCAGCATCCGGGTTTTTAACCTGGAGAGCCGCTGCCATAGATGCAATGGCTTCGGTACGTTCGTCTAAATTATATTCCATCCCAAAGGGTAAAAAAATGCCATTGGCGGTTCCATGATGTACATGAAAGAGCGCCCCAATAGTATGGGCAACGGCATGCACAACCCCTACCATGGCGTGGTTAAAGGCAATGCCCGCTAAAGTAGAAGCCACCAAAAGTTTACCGCGCAAATCAAAATTTTGAGGATCGGATAAAGTAGGAATTAAATTGTCGCGCACCAGGCTAATAGCCTGAAGCGCTAATGCATCCGACACCGGCCCCTTTTGCACACTCATCATTGATTCAATAGCATGGGTTAAAGCGTCCAGCGCTGTGGCTGCTGTAATCACGGGTGGAAGTCCCGTTGTAAGTGCGGGATCAAGAATAGCGAGTGTGGGTAAAAGATGTTTATCAACAAATGAAAGTTTAGTGGCCGAATGATCGTCTTTTACCACGATAGCCTCGGTTACTTCGCTACCGGTACCGGCCGTTGTGGGAATAGCAATCAGAGGCGATAAATCTTGCGTGATGGTTTGCGCGCCAGAGTAATCGTCAACAAGATTGCCACCGAGTGAAAAAAGAATATTGGCTCCCTTGGCCGTATCCAAAACACTGCCCCCGCCCACGGCAATAATTCCTTCGGCCCCCGATTCTTTAATGAGAGCCGCGCATTTTTCAATAACACTTACTCCCGAATCGGAAGGTACTTCGCTAAAAATTCCGGTAACTTCACGCCCCGCATTTTTAATGCCCTCTTCAATACCCGTAATTAAACCCAAGTCGCGGATAATTTTGTCGGTAACAATAAAATATTTGGAAATAGGAATTAAATCGAGTTCGGCGGCAAAATCGGCCGAAAGATTTTCGCCATAAACAATTTTGGTGGGAACATTAAATTGGAAAAAATCCATCTTCTTCTCCCCTCTTGTCAGACGCGTTGGACTTGTCCGAAATTTTATTCCAAAGGATTAATCATCAAGCCCGACACAATTTTAGGATAAAAAAACGTAGACTTTTGCGGCATTTTTTCACCGGCCAAAGCCACTTTTTCCATATCTTCAATTTTAGTGGGGTTCAGTAAAAACGTAAGTTGGCAAGCCCCATTACGGGTTTCTTTAATAGCCTTTTCGGTTTCCTTCCAGTAAATCAAATTTTCCTGATTCGCCTGCGACTCGGGCGACATGCGTAAAATTTCTTCAAACACCAAACGATGTAATACTGTCACATCCAAATCTAAAAGAGAGGGCGAAATATTAATAGCCACCGGCGATGTTTTCCATACCCTGCGCTTAATGCTTACCAAAAACGATTGCTTTTTATCGGGTGTAATCATGGCATAGGCATGATCTTCTTTACCGGCATCGGCCAAAATTTGCAGCAACTCCTGATCGGACTTTTCACCTAAAGGTAATACCTTCATTTGGCTTGAAAGTTTTTCTACAAAACTTTCTACCGAAAAGTTTCTCAAACTATGAAGAGCACGATGAATGGGTAAAATTACCAAGCCTTCATCGTTCATGTTGGAAAAATACATCATCACATAATTAAAAGCCTCGTTGCCGTCTCCCGGAGGGTGTTGGCGGCGACATTCGTTACGGTAATTAATAGCAGTTTCGTAACGATGATGCCCATCGGCAATAAACACGGCTTGTCCGGCAATTTTATCGCTAATAAATTTACAAACGGTAGGGTCAGACTCTCTCCACAATTGATGCCGATACCCATCTTCGGTTTTAAAATCAAAAACAGGAGGTTTGAGTTTTAATTTAGCCACCAAACTATCAATGTTTTTTTCAGGATCAGAATACAGCGAAAAAATAGGCGATAAATTAGATTTTGTAGAACGCATCAGCATCAATCGATCGGCTTTGGGGCCATCCAGGGTTTTTTCGTGCGGCTTAATACCCCCTTCCGAAAAATCTTCTACACGGCGCAAACCAAAAAATCCCTTACGCACCACTGTTTGGCCGTTAGGTAAGGTAAAAGTATGATGATGAAAATAATAAGAAGGCTTATCGTCTTTTAACAACACGTTTTCGGCAAGCCATTTGTGGTATAAATCGCCGGCTAACACATATTTGATGTTATCGGGTTCGCGCGAATAATCAATTTGAACAAAATTATAAGGATCACGCGCGTACAATGCGTTTTGATAATCGGCGCTAATCACATCGTAAGGCGGTGTTACCACTTTAGATAAATCTTTAATTTTTTCTGGGTTATAAAAAATTCCGGTAAAGGGTTTTACTTTTTCTTTTGTCATAAGAGCCTCATAAATATTTTTGAATGGATTCCCAGGTTATATCACCAGCACGCAGTAGTTTAGGAGTAGTGCCTGTCACATCTACAAAGCTCGACCCTAGGCTTGCCGGCAATGTCTCATTTGTGACTACCCCTTCTATCCTCTCCCCAATCTGTTCGTCAACTTCTTTAGCACTAGAAATAGAACCTGCTCCCGATACGTTGGCACTTGTAGTGGTAATGCTGCCAAAGGCTTCGCATAACATTGTAGCAACAGGATGCGATGAAACACGAATAGCAATAGTACCGCTTCCGGCAGTGAGAATAGGTGAAACTGATTTTTTTGCCTTAAAAACAAGAGTTAACGGACCAGGCCAAAAGTGTTGGATGAGTTTTTTTGCTAGGGGCGAAATATCTTGGGCCCAGTTTAAAAGCTCCTCGTTATTTTTAATAAGAATTGATACGGGCTTGCCACGGTCGCGTTCTTTAATAGAAAATATTTTTTCAAGGACGTTTTCGTTTAAGGGATTTCCACCCAGGCCGTAAAAAGTTTCGGTAGGATAAGCAATAATGCCACCGCTGTTAAGAACGGTTAAGGCTTGAGACACAGTAAGAGTTTTCACAAATTTTAAAGCGCCTTTGCGCCAATATCTTTGCGGTACTGCATGCCGTTAAATTCAATTTTACCCACCGCTTCGTAAGCACGATGAACCGCTTCTTTTAGGGTAGCACCACGCGCCGTAACTCCTAACACGCGGCCACCGTTTGTTTCAAAATGGCTGTTTTCTTTTTTAGTTCCTGCATGAAACACAAATACATCTTTCATTTTAGAAACCTTGTTAAGACCACTAATAGTGTCCCCTTTGGCATATTCTCCAGGATAACCTTTAGCAGCCAACACCACACACACAGCGGCATCGGACGAAAATTTAATTTTGTAACGGGAGAGGTTCTCATCTACTACAGCTTCTACTAATTCTAACAAATCGGATTCCATTCTAAATAAAATAGCCTGACATTCCGGATCACCAAAGCGGCAGTTAAATTCTACCAAACGTGGTTCGTTGTCGGAAATCATAAGACCTGCATACAATATACCCTTGTACGTTCGGCCTTCGTCACGCATTCCTTTTAACAGTGGTTCAATAATTTTTGCCTTTACCTTGCGGTCAATATCATCGCTCACTACAGGTGCAGGGCTATAAGCCCCCATACCGCCGGTGTTGGGGCCTTTGTCGCCATCAAAAATGCGTTTATGATCTTGGCACGATTCTAACACCACATAATCGGTTCCATCGGTAGCAACCATGTAGGTGGCTTCTTCACCGGGCATAAAATCTTCAATCACAATTTTGCGACCAGCTGTACCAAACGATTCGTAAATCATCATTTGCTCTACAGCATTTGCTGCTTCATCATAATTTTGAGCAATAATGACACCCTTACCAAAAGCCAAACCATCGGCCTTTAAAACAATAGGGTAAGAATTTTTCTTTTTAAGATACGCACGTGCTTCCTCAGAAGATTGAAAAATTTCGTAATCGGCGGTGGGTAAGCGGTGCCGGGTGGCAAATTCTTTGGTAAAACATTTGGAGTATTCAAGCGCTGCCGCATTTTTTTTGGGACCAAACACTCTCAGGCCGGCTTTTTCAAATTCATCTACCAAACCATGCGATAAAGGCATTTCGGTACCCACAAGAGTGAGATCAATTTTTTCTTTTTGGGCAAAGTTTAAAAGCCCGGGCACATCAACAGCCGAAATAGCCACACTCTGGGCCACATCATTTAATCCGTCGTTTCCGGGCGCGCAAAAAATTTTAGTAATTTTAGGATTTTGCGACAATTTCCAGGCAATAGCATGTTCCCTACCACCCGAACCAATGAGAAGAATTTTCATAGGACGTTTGAAATAGTGGATAAAAGGCAAAATAACAAGAATTTTAATGGGTAACAAACTGTTATCATTTTTAACCCTCTGCGCTTGATCTTTTGTAAAAAATCAGCCAACACTAAGCGCAATGGAACAACATATCCCCTATAAAAACGCCACTTACTTCACAAAAGATAAAAGCATTCTTTCAAAACATTACGATCTCATTATCATTGGTAGCGGCATGGGCGGTATGTCTTGTGCCGGCGCTTTGGCCTTACAAGGAAAAAAAGTTTTGGTATTAGAACAGCACTTTATTCCCGGTGGCTATACTCAAAATTACGCGCGTAAGGGATACACCTGGGATATTGGTGTACATGCCTTGGGCGAAATTAAACCCGACAAGGTAAAAAAATGGCTTTTTGGCGATGCGGTAGAATTTGTTACCTTTGGCCCACCGTACGACAGGTTTTATTACCCGGGCGATGTTTGCGTGCGCTACATGAACAGCAAAGAAGATTTTAAAAAGAGTTTAAAAGAAACTTTTCCAAACGATGCAGAGGCCATTGATGCCTATGCAAACTTGGTAGATAAAGTAGGAAAAGAATCGGAAGCCTATTTTGCCCTGCAAAGCTTGCCCGAAGGCGTTCACAAAATTGCCGATAAAATTTTAGGGTTCTTCCACAAAGACTGGTGGCTGGTAACCGTTTACGATGCCATTAAAACAGTTACCAATAACGAAAAATTGATAGCAGCACTGACTTCTCAATGGGGTTACTACGGTAATTTACCGCAGGATGCCAGCTTTGGTTTGCATGCCATGATGGTGCGCGCTTTTTGGAATGGCGCCAGTTATCCCAAGGGCGGCTCCGAAGTTTTTGCCAAACATTTATTAAGCACGGTACAAAAAAGTGGTGGCAACACTTTGGTAAAAGCCGAAGTAACAAATGTGATTGTAGAAAATAACAAAGCTGTAGGTGTGCGTTTAAAAGACGGCAGTGAATTTTACGCCAAAAAAATTATTAGTGCTATAGGCGCTAAAAATTCCATCAACAAATTACTTCCTACTTCCATTTTACAAACTAACTGGGCCAAGGAAATTTTAAATCTTCCACATTCACCTCCTTACTTATGTTTAAACATGGGTTTTAAAGGCAACATCAAAGAAGCCGGCGCCACAAGTGGCAGCATGTGGTTTTATCCCAGTTGGGAACACAAGGTGTGCAAGTGGGATGTCTCAAATCCCAATTCTAGCGCCCCTACTTTTTACATGTCGTTTCAATCGTTAAAAGACCCCAGCTATAACCCGGGGCCCGAAATGCGGCACGTGGGTGAATGCATTACCTTTGTAGATTGGGAACCCTTTGAGAAATGGCAAACCTCTCGTCGCGGAGGCCGCCCACCGGAATATAGAGACTTTAAAAAACAAATTGAAGACCGCATGCTGGCAGAACTAAAAAAACAGGTTCCCGATTTAATGGCCATGCTCGACTACTACGAGCTAGCAACCCCGCTCTCCTCCACCTTTTTTACTCACGCTACCGAGGGGGCTATTTACGGTTTAGAATCCACCCCCAAACGTTTTGCATGCCGCAAGTTACGCATGAAAACCCCGGTGAAGAATTTTTATTTAACAGGAGTAGATACCACAACAGTGGGTGTGATTGGTGCTTTGTTTGCGGGGTTACTTACTGCCGCTATTATTGATAAGAGGGTTTATTTGAAGTTGGTGTAAACAATGGTATTGCCAATGGTGTATTTAATTGTTATAATAAAGTCATGTTAAATACGATACAAATTAACGGCAATGAAGACAAATTTATTGCAAAGGCAAAAAAAGACTTTGGGTTTTCCAGTAAAAAAGAAGTAGTTTTGGCTGGCGTACAAGCCCTCTATAAATTGCGCAAAAAAGAATTAAAAGCCCTTCAAATGCAAAAGGCCTCCTTGGCGGTACGCAAAGAATCCATGAAAATAAACAAGGAAATGTCCCGATTTACAACTGCTTCTCTCCGTAAAGAAACATGGTAATCGATCAATACGGCATTTATATTGCCAATCTTAACCCACGCATTGGAACTAAACCCGGAAAAATAAGACCTGTTGTAGCTATTCAAGGTAACACGCTTAACAAAACCGAACATCCATCGGTTATTGTTCTTCCTCTTTCAAGCCAAACCTCTCAACGCGATGCTTATCCGTTGCGCATCTTTCTTTCACAAAGCGATTCAGGCTTATCCAAAGATTCCGTAATTTTAGTAGATCAGATTCTTTCATGGGATATTACCCGCATCACAAAAAAGGTAGGTCTGCTTCCTAAAAATAAACAAAATGAACTGATAGAGGCTTTAAAAGATATTTTTGATTGGGAATAACGCCCTACTCCCCCATTCTCTATCCTCAAACCTAATATTAATGATACGAACTTTTTTTATTTTGCATAAAAATATTCTTTTCAACACTAACACCCCGCGTCATAACTATTTAAAAAATCTGAAAAAACTTATTTTTCTACGCAACTTTTACAGATAAATGCCGATAACTTTACTGAGGTAGGATAAATCCATTTTTATAGATAGAGGAACACATGCCAACACCCGTATCAAATTCACCACTTGAAGCTATTCGTAATTACTTTACGTGGCTGGGTAGCGTTGATAATTATAAGGGTGGAGACAAAAATCTTAAGGGTAAAAATCCATTTAAAGAACTCGACAAATGGGTTAGCCAAAGCGGCGATGTAGGCACCGCTGCGCGTTATATTAGAGATACTTTTATTAGCGCTGGTCTTAAAGGTAAAATTGATACAAAAGAAGAAAGATCTTATTTTTCTAACGATAATAACATTACCGCCATTATAGATGTTTTAGAGGGCCGTGTTGCGGCTTGCCATCTTGACAAACCACTAGAGCCAAAATCAGCTACCAGTACCCAAACAACATTAACTATTGATGAGGCTCGCAGTTCCATTATCTATATTATTAATGAAATGAACGGAGCTGGGATTATCACCAAGCTTGAAGGATGGAAAAACGACCCTACAGTAAAACAAGATGTTAAAGAATTTATTACATATGTACAAAATATATTAAGTGAAGAAGTATTTATTGCTGGCGAAGTAGACACTACGGGTGAATTAGCCGAGTTTGGCCCTGTGAAAAAGAGAATTATTACTGATAGAATAAATGACTACGGTATTCCAGCTTCACGCCCCCGAACAACAACTGTACCCACCAGCACTAACCTCCCTCGTTTACTTACAAGCGAAGAAGCATCAGATTTGGAAGCCGCGCTTATAGCTGGAACCGATAAAAGTGTTTACACAGCGGGCAAACCTTATTCTTTAGTAATAGATGCGGCCTTTAATGGATATCAAATTGCTTTAGACAATAAGTTAAGTGGGGCTGATGCTGTTAGATATGCTTTTGCTTATGCTTCATCGGCAGTTTCTGGACAATATTTACAACAATTTACCGGTATTTCTAGTGATACAAAAACTAAGCTAGAAGGTTTTATTGATGCTAAAGGCACTGTAACTAATCAAGCCGGCATTGATGCTTTAAAACAAAGCAATCCACAAGAAGCCATTGCCATTGGCTATATTGTAGATCAGGCGCAAATTACTCACGACCGCGATGCTGCAATACAAGCCTACACACCCTTAGGTATGGCGCAAGGTAATGTTTATTATCTTATCCGGGCATTTTTACTTAACCCTACCCGTACAGTTAACCATGCCGATAGCGATAAAGCCTTGTTAGATGCACAAGTGGCATTGGTAGCCAGTCATTTAGACTCTATTGGGCAAGTTGATTTACAACGTTTTTACCAAACCGAATATGCCCGTCAAAAACTTTTGGCCGCACAATTTCGTGAATTTAGAGTGGGTCTTACTCCAAAACTAAAACTCGCAATTCCAGGGCACGAGCTTATTGATACCATGGGCGCCCTTACAAGCTTTGCCGGACTTCCCGATGTGCTTACTTCACCAGGTGAACTTTTTAGACCTCGCATGATTGTATCTCCCTTTACCGACATTAATGCGGTTCCCGATCCCATGTTACGGCATTTGGATGTAGCCAATGGTATAACTGGTATCATACGTAATCTACCTCGTCTTCAATGGCTGGGTGCTACACATATCAATTTAAATGAACTACTCGACGAAGGTAACATCGAACTTATTTTTCCGCTACTGAGCGATGCGCTGCATACATCAGGCATTCGCCATAATCGTCGCGAATATGCACGCTTTGCCGGCCAATTTGAACCCTCTCTCATTGGCAAAGGAGTTCGCGCGCTTAATTATGCATCCATGTTTGTTGCCGATGAAAGTTTGCTAGAAGGCCTTATAGAACAACGTGCTGTATTTGATGCCGCAAAGGGTCACATGAATGGGTATCAAGCAGCTTTTACTCTTGACGATTACGAAGTTGCTATGGGGCTAGATCCAACCAAGGAACAAATTGACATTTGTGCTAACAGCGCACATCCAAAAGATAGATGTGATATCTACATGGACGAAGCCAAGGCATGGATGGAAGAACAAAATGCCGGTAACGTTTCTTCTAACGGAGCCTTTGTCGTTTTTGATTTGGAGTTTCCCGTAAGAGCTCAAATAGCTGCATTAGAGGAAGCAATGTCTACAGGCAGCCAGAATTTAACAACAGATCTTATTCGTGAATTTGGCCCAGGAATAGGTATTACTATTGGTGCTTTAACAGCAGCTGGCGCTCCTGTTATTATGTCGTTTATACCAGGAAAAGGCTGGGCTATTAATGTTAGTGATAAAGCCCGGGCTTATGATGAAGCCATAGCTCACTCCACTACCGAAACTATAGAACGCCAAACCCGTGTAGATACTATTCTAGAAGGTGCCGGTGCCCGATTAAGCGGTGTTGCTTTTGCCATTATTGCTGTTGATTGGGACAAAGGGGGTAGAACTGATCCTTTCATTCATTATCGTTTGGCAAAACAAACCGGAATCTTAAGCGAATATGCCCGCACACTTACACAAGCTGGGCTTATTAGCGCTAAAGAGGGATCTTCGGTTGTTTATATACCTCTTATTATTGATGCCGCTGCAAACGATCTGCAGCAATTACAAACTGGTGTTATGGATAGAATGTTGTTTGATAAAGTACTTGCTAAAGGCAACGCTTCTACTCCTTGGGATAAAGCACAGGTAGCCATTATTTATGGCCTTAAGTTAGCAGAACTAGCCGAAGGGTGGATAGCAGCGGGTAAAGCTGCTCACGATAATCCCGATGATGCAACCAGTATCTATGTTAATGAAGCAGCTGAGACATTAGCTTATGGTTTAGGATGGGCTCTTCCCACTATTTTACCTAAAAATATCCCGATTTTTGGAGATCATGTGGTGTTTAATCCCGATGTATCGCCGGGCTCGGTGTTTGGAGGCAATTTTCGCTTAGGCACTAAGGAAATAAGCTGGGGCTTAGATGTTAACCCAGTTCTTCAAGCGGATCCTTTAAACGGCAACAATTTTGGCGCCTCAAGCCAACTCACATTTCGTTGGGGAAAAAATAAATAACGCATAGCGTTATAACTAGTTAAAAAAACTCATTTTTTTTCTTCTTTTTACGCAACATTTCTGACAATTAGCCGATAACTATTATAGGTATGACCCATAAAAGACCTTCCAACCCGCTCTCTTCCTTATTTTCCAATACTTTCCTGGCGTTAGCCTTTTGTTTTATCACGCTTTTTTCTGTAGCCTGCGGGGTAGAAACTAATAGCCGTGTTGAGCTAGCCACTAGCGGTGGCAACGAAGACATCGGTTTACAACCCGGCGCCGACTTAGACCCCACCGATGGCACTACCCCTGTTAATCCGGGCAAAGAACCTGATTGTGAAACCTTTGAAACCTTATCCATTTCACCTAACACTATCGATTTTGGCTTAAGACAACTTGAAGATAAAGAATGTGAGCACATCCAAGTAAACGGTTGCGTGGGTTTTAACGCCGAAATTGTATATCCTGATGGAACTTCCGATGATGATCAGCAATTTGGTTTTTTTGATGCTGCCGGCAATGAACTTTCGGGCCGCCAAGCCGGTGTTTCGGAAGGCATTGATCTTTGCTACAAACGCACTGTTATTGGCGATCATAGCGCACGCGTAAATGTGGTAATTGATAGCGGCTCCATGGCCTATGCCACAGTTATTCCCGTTAAAGGCAGTACCGCCGATTATGTTTTTGATTTAGATAGCCCCACCGAAGGCATGCTTGTTTGGGAACAAGACGGCGTAAGTACCTATGATGCTGCAGCCGGTACTTTTACCATTGCTGTAAAAGGCACAGTCAATACTAATTTATCGTCTGTTATTACCGGTACCGACGTAACGGTAAAAGGCGGCATGAGCACTGTTACTTTACCGGCAGGAAACAACAGCTTTGAAGGCGAATTTAAGCTGCCTTTTGATCCTAAAAAAGTTTATCCCATCACTATTTCCATCCCTTCTCAAAAAGGTGATTTGGAAATGGTACGTCATTTAATTAGATACACCAGCCCTACGTCTAAAATGGAAATTCGCGATGCGTCTGGCGGTATTGTTAATGCGGCCGTTACCGATACTCCCGGGCAAACTGATTCTACCATTCTTACATTGGGTATTAACGTAAGTAACTTAGATGTTTCGGGCCCTTCTAAAACTAAACCGGTTCATATTAAAACTGTTATTAAACACAACGACCAGGTTTATATGAGCTACAACGCCAACGATAAAGAATGGACCGGCGATCCCGATGAAGTAAGTACTTTTGACATGTATGTAGGCCTTCAAAAAAGTGAAGAAGAAGATCCTAATGCCGAAGAAGGTGTTAATGGTCACTGCAGTTCTAAATTTAATAGCCCCACGTCTACTTATTGTATTGTAATGCCGCCCACAGCAAGTCTGCAAAAAGGCACCAGCATTATTGAAACCACTCTTTGTAACGACTACACCACTTTTAGTGGAAGCTGCACGGTAGAAACCACCAGTATTGTGGTTGATAACGACATCCCCAACATTACCATACAAGCTCCTCTTGAAGATCACGTTTATCCGTTAATAGACGAACCTAAAGATAATAGCGAAAAAATTAAAGGCACCATTACTATTGATAACTTTGTAATGTACGATGTTACCAAAACAACCGATGATGATGGTAAAGAAGTAGAAACCAAAAGTTGTGCCGTAAAATTGTGGCTTAATGCCGCCAATTGGAAAGACGGCCAGAATGTAGGCACGTTTATTCCCTTGTGCGACAACAATACTACCGACAAATTTACTTTAAAAATTATTGCTTCTGAAGACGGTAGCACCAGCAACGGTAACACGGGCAACATCCGGCGTGCAGTATATGAAATGTATTTAGACAACTTGAAAAAAACCATTACCGATACTGCCACCAATACTAGCACTACTTTCTTTGGCTTAACCCAGTTTACCAATTTAATGTTTATTGAAACCCACAACGCCAGCGGCCACTACGCCTACAAGGCCGTTAGCTTTCAACGTGGTAAAAACAAAAAGGCCAATTTTAATTCCACCGGCGCCGGTATTGGCGAGCTATCCACAGGCCCTATGGGCAGTTATAATGGTGGAGATCATATTCAAAATGCTCCTATCATGCTTTACCTTGGCGAAGGCACTCTTCAAAAACAAGAAATAAAAAATGTTATCCGTAAATTATTAAATGACAATCTTAATTTTGCTGATTTAGCCATGGGCTTCCCTACAGATGAAATTAAAGAAAAGCCTTTTGGTGTTTTTGACCCTGATTGGTCTGATACCAATGATAAAAATGAAATTATTCGTTTATTACATCGCAGCGCTCCAGAACAAGTCATGGCTATTTGGAATTATCAAAGTGCGCAAGGAAGTACCGAAAAATACTTCCCCAGCGATATTGCCAGCGATCAATGTGGCAATCCGATAACCACAGCCATTGTATCACCCGACATGTATCAATACATGTATGCTTTATGGGGTAAAGTAACACCTAGCTTCTTTACTGATCCTGATTATGGCTTAAAAGAATGGCCAACTGCCATATGTGCCGATGAAAAGAAAAACAAAGGTGATAAAAACGTTTTGAATTGTAATACTTTTGAGCAGGGCGTTTGGGATGTGGATGTCAATTTAAAAAACGATGGCTTTGTGGATGCAAAACTATCTTTAAATGGAAAAGTAGATGAAAATGGAGACGTAGGCCCTGCACTTGCTGGACACTTTAATGCATATAACCTTATTGATGAAGGTACTACTGGCGCTCTTACATTAAAAGACTTTGGCCTTGCCGATCCTATTATTCCTCTCTTTTTTAATGTGGGGAAAATGACCATCAACCTAAAAGACATACTGCGTATTGTAAAAGCTAAAAAGGATGAAGATGGCCATATAGTCATGCAGGGTACCGGTAAATTTTATGATTTAAAAAAGAAAAAATATGTTGATAGCTGCTCTGCTGGCGTTGATACTTGTGTAGAAGAAAGCGAGCCCGCTGTATGTGACAATAGTAACTGTACAAACATGCTGTACATCTATCCTTATAGAAGACTTGAATCAGAATATATGGATCTTCAATTCGATCCATACAAAGAATGTAGCTCTTATTTTAAAAAGCGCTGGCCCAATGCCACAGTTCCACTGGGGTGCAATGATGAAACAAAAGAATATTATCCTTTTACAGTAGATACGAACTCAGTACAGGGAGATCTTCTCTTACGCTCTGCTCATAATGGCGAGTATGACACCCTTAACCTTCTTATCCATAATGTTTTAGACGCGACTTTCCGTAATATACTTGGGTGCCTACCTGATTCTATGGTCAATCCAATGATAGATTCCGAAGCATTTCGCTATGCAAGCTGGGTACCTCAAAAGGAACGCAAACCTCTCGAATTTGGTGTAGGTACTGATAAAAATGGTGATGTTGCTTTTGGTTTTAAAAAGGATTTAGAAAAAGAAGACGGTACTTCCATTGCTTTTACCGTAAAACCCGACATTAAAGATGCCGATCTTAATATTAATGACAATGGAATTTTAGCCAAGTTAGGCATAGAAAAAATCGGTGCCGATGACGTCAGTGAAACTTTTTATAACCGTGGGGATGACACCACACGCTCTCGCGGCTACATTTATCGCGATCCTGTCAATCTAGATTCCGCCACCTATCCCTATGGACAAGAAGAAGTAAACAATGGGCAAGTAAATCCTTATCTTTCTCTCTCTCTTAACGCCGAACAAGTGTTAAACGGCGCCCTCTATACCTTAATTGAAAAAGGCCTTTGGGATGTTCTTAAGCTGGCCGATGTGGATGAAGATTTACAAGGGCCTAAAGGCTACAACTTTGATAACTGGACCATTGGTGTAGACAAAGTTATTTTGGGACGTTTTGATATGTGCGGGCCCTTGTCGCTAGCCAATACCGATCTTTCTCCTTCTATTGTTTTTGAAGGGATTAAAGACTTTTTTGAAAATGATATTTCACATTTGGATATATCGGTTAAATCGGCTCCTACTATTGCCATTTTACCCATGGAAGGTGGCGATGAAAATACCGCCCTCCTTCAAATAGGGATTCCCAATTTGGAAATTGCTGTAAAAAGCTTACTCACTATTCCTGCCGCTTCCGAAGATGAGCTTGAAACCTATACCGTTGGCAACAAAGTAGTTACCGTACGTGGCGATGTATTGTTACGCTTGGCGGTTCGGGTAATAGATAATGGCACCAACGGTCAAACAGTTGAAATTTATATTTTACCTCAAGACCAACAAGTGTTTTATTTTAGCGCTATCGACCGCGGTTTAACAATTAACGATCAGGGTATCACCCGATCCTTATACTCTCTTATTTTACCCAATCTCTTTGGTGGATTAGCCAAACCTTTTAAACCCGAAGATCCAGAAAGTTTACCCAGCTTTGGCGTGGAAATTGTTAACAACAAACTAAGTGGCCTTAACGTGGCAAGCCATATTACACAAACCAATATTGGTAATTGTAACACCGAAGGTGAAAACGCCCATGGCCCTGCTCCTGAATATGGCGTTCCTCCTCCTCCTCCTCCTCCTACCATTACCATTGGTGGTGAACTGGGCGAAGCTATTAAGCAGTGGCTCATAGATATTTTTGCCATGATGCAAGATGCTGTGGATGCAAAAGGTGGCAGCACTACTCCCGAAAGCAAGCCACTTATCCCCCGTTTCGATTTTACTCCTATGGAATTTATTCCTTATAACTCCGATGAAAACACGGCTGCAGAAGAAACATGCGATCTGTTAGCTGATGAAAACGATGCTAAAGAAGAGGCCGACAACTTAACTTTGGGAGATACTTTAAGAGAAAGCGTGTGCGAAACCGGGATTTCGGATGTAAGTCTTAATAACTTTAAGCTTAATTTTGACCACCAAAATGGTTACATCCACTTTGGAACAGGAATGCACCTGGAATTATATGAATGGCTATACGACGAATTGGATCCTTCGGGGCTAGCAGATGATAAAAGCACGCAATGGGAAATGAAACAAGCTCCTTTTAATCCTAATTTGTTTAAAACGATAAACGACCTGCAGATTCACATGAATTAAAATGAAAAAAGTATTTTACAATCTGTTTTTTGCTTTAAGCTTGGGAATACTGGCTTCCTGCTCTACCTTTGGCGGTGGCTCTCAAAATAGTTCTACCGGCACTCCTAGCTTAGGTGAAGAAAGCGACGTAGTGATTATTAGGGCTCCTTTGGGAGGTGCTGCTTACCGCGCTATCCCCTTTACCAATAACACCGGCAAAGAAATTACAATCACCAATGTGATGTTTGAAAACAATGTATGCGGCGACCTTTCGTTTTACACCATCACACAATATGGAAATGTTATTGTAAACAACCCTGAAAATATTTCTGCCACTATTTCTAACGGCGATAATGCGTTTGTTAATATACGCTACACGCCTCTTAATTGTCCTAAAGAGTTAGCCGGTTATTCTACCAAAATGTATGTATACTATACCGATAACAACAAAACCTACCGTCAATCGGTAACTATTCAGCCCACACAAGATAGCGGCGAAGAATATATTATATGTACCGAAGATCCCCGCTCATTTGAATACGAAGATCAAAATTTTACCGGACGTCCTCCCGCCGGCGAATATTACCTGCGTATCGATAAAATGGTGGGTTACATTTATCCCGGCACTAGTTCGCTAGCCGCTGTGGTTTCTACCAGCGATCCCAATCCTAAGGTAGAATATATTCCTACTTATCTCAAATTAACTGTTGATGATGCCAATGGTAATTTTACCTTCCATCGCATTACCAAATGCGAAGACTTTTTTGTACCCGGTGATCCCTCTATTTTATTGTACGAACCAGCCTACATTACCACCTTTACCGATTTTGAAGGTGTATTTGACGAAAAAGGTGACACTCAAATTAACGACTTTAAAGCCAAGCTCCGAGCCAATGATTTAGATGGTTCCTTAGTAGCCACCGATGCTGGATCTTTTCAGGTCGATTTAGAAGCCGACTTAACATCAACCGTGACAGAAGAAGATACCTTATTAGGTACTATTTTAGGCAGCCATAGTATTTCTGTTATGAATCTTAAAGATGGAAATCGTAACAACAAATATAATCTGGAAGGTGATTCTTTAAAAGACGGGCACATGACTTTTGTAACCCGTGGCGAGCTCATTAACGACGAAAACTTTTTAGCTAAAGATGGTATTGTGGGTATCTTATTTGCCAATACACCCTATATTTATATTCAGCTCGAAGTAACGTTTACCAAAAAACTTAATTAACACGATATGACGCTTTATAAAACCACAATTGGCCTGTTTGCAAAAAGAATCTTGGGATTTGTATGTACTTTTCTCTTTTTCTTAACCATAGCCTGCGGCGGTGGCGGTGGTTCTAAGACAATTGACCCTACTCTTACCACCGGTGGCGATTTTTCTGTAGAACCCGAAAACACATTACAAAACGGCATTACGGTTAATCCCGAATCTATTGACATGGGTGTAACCACCCAAAAGAAATCTATTGTTAAAAAGTTTACTCTTACCAATGGCTCAGGCCGCGATGTAACTTTTTCCCTTATTATTATGGGTAATGCCGGAGGGTATCACTTTTTTCAAACCGATAAAACTTTAGTGGGCATGCTTTCGGCCGAAGCCATCAAGCGCGGTGAATCTAAAGAATACAGCGTTGCTTTTGATGCCTTAACCATGGGTTCTAAAACAGCCTATGTACAAATTGAAGCCCAGGGCATTGCCGGTCACATTATTCTTCCTTTAAAAGGCCGCGTATCGGGTGCTGCCGATTATAAAATTATTACCTCCGATTATTTGTGTAGTAGCGAAACCGCTCCTACTCTTTCAACACTCGATTTTATGAAAGTGCTTTCGGGTAAAACGGTAACCAAGGGTGTTAAAATTTGTAACACCGGTGGACAGGACATTATTTTAAATGATGCTGCTCTTAAACCCAATAAAACGGGTGCCGAATCCGAAAGTGTGGATGTTGATTTTGAAAAAGACTTTGTATGGGAAGTGGAAGAAGAATTAAACACAGTTTTTTTTGATTACTATAATCCTGACGTAACAGAAAGTTTTGAAGAGCCCACTTTTGTTACTTACACAGGCCCCGCACCTGATGCCGTGGGTGCCTTTACCATCAAAGAAAACTCTACCGGACGCCTGCCTAAAAATTTGGTTATTCCGGCCGGTAATTACATGCTGCTAGATATTACCTTTGCCCCTTCTATCACCACACAACCTCCAGAGGGCTCACTATTTTTACCTGTTAACTATGCCACTACACTGGAAGTTTCCACCAGCCTTGGCGTAGAAAGCTTTAATGTTTTAGGTTCATCAGGCGGACGCGAACCGGAACTTACGGCCAGCTATACATTTGAAGGATCCACTTTTGATACCGACAATATTTTAGATTTACGTTCCGATTATTCAGCCATTAATTTTGGCATAGCCGACATTTACAAAGACTGGATTATTGAAGATGCTAATCATGTTAATTTAACATTAAAAAATACAGGAACAGGCACAACACCTCTTAAGGTATGGTTAGATGAAATTACCACCGGCTATTTTACCTTTGAAGAACAAAACCCGGCTGTTAACTTTCCAATTTTATTACAACCGGGACAATCAAAAACAGTCAGTTTAATTTACGCCCCCACTCCCGAGGTGGTAAGTCCGTATTACGATTTGGGCCAATTAAAAATTCATCAAAACGGCACCAATGGTCCTACCAATTTGGTTACCTTATTGGGCCAGGAAAAATCGCAAAACTCCGTTGAACTTTCTCAAGGGGGCATCCTTAAAATAAAACCCTACGATGCAATCAACCCTCCCTACCCTGTAGACTCCCCTAAAAGTTTGTGTATTGCCACTATTGGCACCGTTACAACCAAAAGCTTTACCATTAAAAACTATTCCAAAAATTATCCCCTTACTTCCGACATCCGCTTATCGAGCATGGGCGATAAAAACGGAAGAGCCATCAAAAATGTTGCAATCACACTCGATCAAACTCATCTGGTAACCGATCCTCAAAGCGAATCTACATTCTCTATTAATGTTGATGTAAAAACGGGAGTGAAAGAAAACGTGGATATTTACGGAAAACTGGATGTAACCAACCATTTTGACCAAGCCACAGAACGCCAATTTGGAGTTTCTCCGGCTCAATACAGTTTATATTTTAAGCTTGTTAGCTCTAAGGCTACACAATGTACCGGCGGTGACGGCACTCCTGTTACCGGTAATGCCTGGTATGTAGTAGATCGCTTAACCCTTAACCTGGGTGGCGTATCGGAACCTCTGCGCGATCATACTGCCTACCGCAGCCAGATACCTGTAGAACTGGATTCAACAGGCCGCTGGGCCCGTTTAAAAGGTATTAAATACGATCCTCGTGCCGATACCAAAACTATTCCCTCAGTAAAACTGTTCCGCGCTTACAATCACCAAATTACCAGTGTAGCGAGCGGCGCCAGCTGTTTTCCTTTGGGTACCAATCCTTATAAGGCCGAGTACGAACCGGGAAGCTGGATGAGCGATAAAGGCCGTTGCAAATACGATAACGACAGCGAAAATATTCATATTGACGGCAGTGAAATATGCATGTTCAACAATAACTCGCAAAAACTGGATGCTGCCGACCCTAATTCTGACGATGTGTTTTATCATGAATTTGTAAAATTTAATCCTGACAGCTGCGAAGTGGAATTTGAAGGAAAAATTGCCACTTTTTATCTGGCTCACAATGAAACAGCCCAACAGGCATACGACCGCGTAGCCAGCAAAGTGGGCGACAGCGGTACGGCCGAGCAATATCAGGCCGAAATGAAAACATACCAAAACGGATCTTACATTACCTTTAAAAAGGCTTACGATAAAAACGGTTGTAAGGCCAATGCCAACGAAACCTTAACCGATGCCGATAAAATTAAAACCTGTTGGGAATCGTTTAAAGGCCAAGATTGGAAAAGCGATGAAGATCCGGGCTTAACCCGTGTGGGCGGCATGGTGGAAGAATGCGCTTACTTCTATTTTACCTTGGATGAAGGTTGTGTTCCTCAAGATGCTCCTGTTGGTCCCGATTACGATGGATTAAGCCGTTGCACCGATTCAAATATTAAATGGAGCAAACCCGACACATGGACCAGCTTTGGCGAATATGAACCGCACAGAAAATACACTGTAGATGACAAAGGAAACGTAAGCTACGAAGAAGACGATACTCGTTGGGATTTAACCATGCGTAATATCCGTTTGGAGCTCTCCATTTTATCAAGCTCGCTTAATAACTTTTTTGATAACAATACTAAACTGGCTAATTTATCGCTGTACTTAACCTTTACCAGCAAAGCTATTGGCTTAGACGAAGATAACCCTACCAAGTTTTCAAAAGACTTGATTGCCGTTAACGTACGCGATGATTTTAGCCAAGATAAAGTGATGCTTAATAAAAATGATAGTGGCACCAAAGGTTATTTTACCGAAAATCCCATTAACTCCAATTTAAATACCGGTGATAATGACGACCAACCATGCGATGAAATGCCGGCTCTTTCTTCATGTAAAGGTAACTTTATATTCACGCCCTCCCAAAAAATGGTAGTGGCCGGTGAACCCATTGACTTTTTAAATCGTAACCGTGCCATGATTGCCGGTGTAACCGCTTTCCATGGTAAAAATCAGTTAGCCCCCGTATTTGCCCGCGAAAGCTCCAGTGGAGATGGTGTGGGTTTAACCTTTAGCACACACGGTTGCTTGGTAGCCGACCCAGACAATACGGGTATTGACGAAAGAACCGGTTGTTACGATTGGCATTGGGATGATGAAGAAGCGCAACAAAAGTATGTAGAAGCAGGTATTTTAGATGAAGTAAAAACAGGTGTTGTAGATGAAAGCAATATTGATGAATGCAAACAATCGGCAGCTTGTATTGACTACATTATTTTTGAACAAGATCGCCAACGTTTCACTAACTATTACGATTATCCCAAGCATCAAGACTTTGGTGCTCCCACCTTTTACAAGGCTGCCTGCGGGGATGGCATGTAAAAACTTTTAGCTCGGAGTGGTAAAAAAGGCGTCTGCCGCAAAGCAGACGCCTTTTTTATTTGAGCAACACTCGAATAGGTTCAAAACTCTTCCGGTGCAAAATAGTTACTCCGTGTTCTGCTAAAGCTTTTTGATGGGCTTTAGTGCCATAGCCCTTATGAGAATCAAACTGGTACTGAGGAAATTGTCCGTGCAGTTCACGCATCAATCTATCGCGGGTTACCTTAGCTAAAATGGAAGCAGCACCAATAGTTTGCGATAAAGCATCGCCATCTATAATGGTGGTATGGGCCATATCAATATTGGGAGCCATATTCCCGTCTACCAATACATGTTGCGGCTTGGGCGTCATTTGTTCCAACGCATTTTTCATCGCTAACAAAGAAGCTTGTAAAATATTAATACTGTCTATAATTTGGGCGTCAATTAAGCTAATGCCATAACACAGCGCCTTGGAGATAATTACATCAAAAAGCTCTTCGCGTTTTTTGGGAGATAATTTTTTAGAATCGTTAATTTGAGGAATAACTTCGTAAGGCTTTAATACCACCGCCGCCGCACACACAGGCCCCGCCCATGCACCGCGACCCGCCTCATCAACGCCAGCCACAAGCGTAATTCCAGCATCCCATAATTTTTTTTCGTAAGTGAGTTTATCAGATGATAATTGTGGCAACACCATCTTCACCATCCACTCTCTACAATTCACTATTTACTTCTTCTTATGCAGGAACCGGCTCGGTTGTAGTATCAGCAGTACCGCTTACAATGCCACGTTCTTCGGCAAAAATGCGGGCTTTTTTACCTTGTAAATCTCTCAGGTAATACAAGCGCGAACGACGTACACGGCCGCTCATCACGACTTCAATTTTTTGAATAACAGGCGAGTATAAAGGAAACACACGTTCTACACCCACACCGTAAGAAACCTTACGCACAGTAAAAGTGGTACGGGCCTGAGCGCGATGGATGCGAATCACGGCACCCTGAAAAATTTGCACGCGTTCTTTATCGCCTTCTTTAATTTTTACGTGAATTTTTACAGTATCACCCGATTTAAACTGGGGGAATTGTTTAACGCCGTTGTATTTCTTTTCAATAAATTCGAGTGCTTGCATTAGTGTATCTCCTAGACCTGTTAGTCAGCGAGCATGAAATGCTCGGTGGCGTTACAGGCACTTATCCCCGAAGCGTAAGCTTAGGGGATTATTTTCATAAATCTAAAGTCCAAAAAGTCTGTCTAAAATAATGGCCACCGCCGAACGTACCGGCAGATGGTTGTACTCCGTTGGTCCGTTGATAGGTTCCAACACATGGTCTACCCCCTCAATCACTTGCGGGGCCAAGCCCCAGCCCGTCCCAAACAAAAAGAGAGTTGGACGCTCCGGGAGCCGTTGTTTTAAATCCTTGAAAGATATGGTTTTTGATAACCGCCTGGCCGATGTGGCCACCTTTAAAGGAGGCAGCTTGGTATCATGGCGCTTTTGTATTGTCAAACAAGTTTCCTCAATACTGGGGCTAATAAACAGCGTATCAAAGGCATCCTTACGGTCGGGGTTAAAAGCCGCCCCCTTACCCTCCTGCCAGTAGTTTTGAATGTAAAGCGACATGTTCTGCTGAGCCTGATTGGGCGTAATAATATAACACCCTGATATTCCATATGTTTTTGAGGTTCTTGCCAAGTCGTGGAGGTCAAAATTGGTAACCGAAGTGGTCACAATTTCGCCGTGTTTATTAAGAACCGGGTAATGAACAAGTCCAATGTAGTACATAAAGTTTAGGCCTTTTTATTCAGTAAATCCGGGCGTTTTTCGCGGGTCACCCTCAGCGACTCCTCTTTCCGCCACGCTTCAATTTGCGCATGGTTCCCCGAAAGCAGTACAGAGGGAACCTTGTGCCCTTCAAAATCTTCGGGACGTGTATAATGCGGATGCTCCAAAAGTCCATTCATATGGCTTTCGTTCACAGGCCCTTCTTCATCGCCAATCACACCGGGTATTAAACGACTCACGGCATCCACCACCACCATAGCCGCAAGTTCGCCACCGGTTACCACATAATCACCAATCGAAATTTCTTCATCCACGGTCAGTGTGATAGCCCGTTCATCCAAACCTTCGTAGCGTCCACAAATAAACAAAATATTGTGATACTTCTCTTTAAGTTCCCCCGCCACCGCCTGTTTAAAAACTCGCCCGCGCGGCGATAAAAAAATCACACGATCAATAGAAAATTTATTTTTAATATCTCGTACGGCGTTTACTACAACATCGGCTTTAAACACCATCCCGGCACCACCACCATACACACGATCGTCTACGCTTTTGTGCTTATCGGTAGCATAAGCCCGCAAGGCATGCGTGGTAATGTTAATAATGCCTTTTTCGGCAGCGCGTCCTAAAATACTGCCTTTAAAATATCCCTCTACAAGCTCAGGGAGCACGGTGAGCACATGAAAGTTCATTCTAGGCCCTCCGGAATATGCAAAATGACGATGTCACCCTCTACTTTTCTAATCCAGTCGGCTACATAGGGAATTAAAAAATCTCCTGTTTCTTTTTGAACGCTCAAAAACATATTTTTTCCATCCCCTTCTAATCCTTTTAACACGCCTCGGTCTAAACCATTTTCGTCTTTCACTTTTTTTCCAAACAAATCCTGCAGATAATATTCACCTGATTTTAATGGTTTGAGTAATTTCTCATCTACCAATAATTTAGCCTGACGCCACTTTTCAGATTCGGTCATCGAGTTAATTTCTACAAATTGAACCAGCACATGAGGAGACATCATTTTAAAGGTTTTGAGCGTTACTTCTTTTGTATTTCCTTCTAACTCCAGCTGATACTTTTTTCCTTTCACCAAATTTTCGCTTTGGGGATTATAAAGAAGTATCTTGAGTTCTCCTTTTAAACCGTGTTCGCGGTATATTTTTCCTAAAGGTATAAGGGCCATCTTTTTTCTTCTGCCTTCACCCCTCTCCCTAACCCTCCCCCCAAAGGGGGGAGGGAATGAAGAGAAAATCACATCTTAAAAAAAAATACCCCCGAGTGCCGGGGGTATTTTTTACTACTTAAGCTTTTTCCATATGGTTATTCAATAATTTCCAATACGGAACGTTTACGAATTTTTGTGCTAGCAGCACCCAAAATGGTGCGCAAGGCACGAGCGGTACGGCCTTGTTTTCCAATCACCTTACCTAAATCGTCCTTTGCAACTTTTAATTCCACAACTGTAGTCTGTTCGCCTTCCACTTCAGTCACTTCTACCTCTTCAGGTTTGTCCACCAAAGCTTTGGCCATCATTTCAACAAGTTCTTTCATAGTGCCTCCAATGTAATGAGAATGAACAAAAAACAAATTTTTATACCACCGCCTCCTAAAAAACGCAAAGCCTTACAAAAAGGCCAAAAACGCGTTTTTACGAGCGGGCTAAAATTTGTTTTACGGTTTGAGAAGGAACAGCACCCTGCTTTACCCAATGCTCAATACGATCTTTTTTGAAATCGCCTTTAGCATCCGGTTGCTTGGGGTTATAGGTTCCCAAAATTTCAAGATAGCGGCCATCACGGGGATATTCCTTATCGGCGGCCACTAAGCGGTAAAACGGTTTTTTCTTGGTCCCATGACGGGATAAACGAAGTACAACTGCCATATGTCACTCTATATTTCTATTGGCTCTAAACGTGATCAGTCACTCTCTACAGCCAATTTATATTAAATCAAAAAGGGATTTAATCCCTCTACTTTCCTAACAAACCTTTCAAAGCCCCCATCCCGCCTTTGGTGAACATCTTCATCATCTTCTGCATCTCACCAAATTCTTTTACCAGGCGGTTTACATCGGATACTTGTGTTCCGCTTCCTTTAGCAATGCGTAAACGGCGGTTGCCGTTTAAAATTTCGGGGCGCTTTCTTTCGGCCATCGTCATCGAATTAAGGATGGCCTCTTTTACTTTTAATTCAGCTTCGGCGCGGTCCATGTCCATTTTACCGGCCATGGCCTTCATGCCAGGTAAATAACCCATCAGGTTTTTTACCGAGCCCAGCTTTTTCATTTGCTTTAACTGCGTTCTAAAATCGTCTAAATCAAACTTATTCTTTTTTATTTTGCCCGCTAATTCCTGGGCTTCTTCCACGTTAACAATTTCTTGAGCTTTCTCAACCAAGCTTAATAAATCGCCACGGTCTAGCAAACGGTTTACCAATCTATCGGGGTCAAAGGCTTCAATCTCATCAAGCTTTTCACCCATCCCCATAAAATATACGGGGCATTGAGTAACATGCTGGATAGATAACACAGCACCACCTTTGGCATCGCCATCAAGTTTGGTTAACACCACACCATCAATTTTTAAAAGATCATCAAAAGCCTTGGTTACGCGAACAGCTTCCTGTCCTATCATCGCGTCGACAACAAACAAAACTTTGGGCGGATGCGGCAGTTTTTTGTGGAGACGTTTAAGTTCGTCCATCAGCGTATCATCCACATGCAAACGTCCCGCCGTATCTACCAAAACTACATCACATAAACTTCTTTCTGCTTCCTCTACTCCCCTTTTAGCTACTTTTACCGGATCATCTTGAGCCGTTGTGGGGTAAACAGGAACACCTAATTGGCCGCCCAATTTTTGGAGCTGCTCAATGGCGGCCGGACGCTGAATATCGGCCGGCACTAAATAAGGCCTCATGCCTTTCTTTTTTAACAAACCGGCCAGTTTTCCGGTGGTGGTTGTTTTGCCACTCCCCTGCAAACCAACCATAAGAATGATATGCGGGCTTTTACCTTCTAAAATAAAAGGTTTAGCTTTTTCTTTGAGGAGTCCAGCCAGCTCTTCGTGCACAATACGCAAAAATTCTTGCGCCGGCGTTAAGCTACCCAACACTTCCTGGCCCAAGGCCTTGGCTTTTACTTTTTCAAGGAACGCTTTCACTACGCCCACATGCACATCGGCCTCTAAAAGAGCCAAACGTACATCGCGCAATGCTACTTCTATGTTACTTTCGGTCAACCGCCCTTGGCCCCGTAACTTATTAAAAACATTAGTAAATTTCTCAGTTAACGAGTCCAGCATAGGGCGCACCAAAAGAGGGCGCACTTTATGAGATTTTTCCCTTAAAAGTCAAGGGTATTGTGGATAACATAGCCCCCGCCATTCATAGCGGAATCTACGGTTATTGAGAGTGTAGAATCGGCATTAATGATGCTTTGTCCCGACACCACCATGTAACTAATTCCAGAAGAAGCTAATGTAGAACTGATACTATCGCTTTGAGTGGCTAAAGGACCATCTAAACGAGTACCTCTATTATCGTTTTGAGCACTACGCAAATTAAGGCCTAAAAACTGAAAGCGATTATCGGGAGATGCGCCTGTATCGGATAAAAGAAGAGCGAGCGAAAAATTACCCATGAGGTCTTTAAATAAGCTTGTATCGCTTGAACCTAAAGCGGCATCTACAATGTTACTCATGCCAACTTTGTTGGTGGCTAACAAACTGCCAATAAGTTCGGCACCGTTTTGAGCACCGCTTAAATTTCCCAGCTCGGCTTGCTCGTATAAATAACGAATAAACAGATAAGAACCTCCGCGTTGCACCAAACTGGAACCACAGGTAAAGCAGGTACTATCGGTAGCATCTAAATACTGTGCCACGCGTGAAGGGTTTTCAATACCAGTTTCGGCCATAAAATGATCACTATCCATACTGTAAATATCTTCGGCTAAATGCGAAAGCCCCTCATTAAGATAGGACCGTTCCGAGGCTCCCGAATGTTCAAGAACATGTTGGTTATAATTAATCATGTGTTGAAATTCGTGAGGAGCAACCGACCCTAGCAAGTTAGCCTTGGCAAAACTGGTAGTAATGCGCACACCAAAACTGCCACTGGGATCGGGCACCATAGAGTATACAATTTCCATTTCGTTACTTGCGGGGTTCACACTATGAGAATACAAATCGGCGGCATAAAAGTAACCGGTAAGCATCCCACCACCGCTATAACCCAATTCGTTTACAGCCTGCGTGAGTAAAATTACAAAATGACCGTCGTTATTCACATCCGATTCTTCACCAAATAAATTTCTTTCGTCGGCCACATGGTCATCAAATCTGCCGTAAATCTGTTCAATTTCATCATCGCTTAAACTTGCTGCATTGCGGTTATCTACATACACATAAAAATTATTAGTCACGTAACGCAGGGTAGCGGTTACCGTAACGGTGCTAGAGCCCGAAATCGAACTAAGTACTTTAAAATTTTCTTCATCTCCTACTTCCGACTCGCGCGATACACTACGTGTATGAGCCTGAGTTGACATTGTTTCTTCATTTTCAAAACCTTCTTCTAAGGCACGCAAGGTTTCGTGAATATCTTCGCTCACGTCGTTTTGATTTTGGGCACGCGTTAAAGCTTGGCCGCTTAAGGAAGCACCCATTTCAAAACCGTAGGTAGAAGCCTCTTCAAAATCGTATGAAAAAAGCGCTATCGTGTAATTTTCAGTAGCATCCACTTCGTTAAAATGGGCAACGGCTCTAGACCCGTCAAGATCAAGCTCAGTGATCACTCCACCAATTTCCGACTGAGCCGTTGCCCCTCTCTCCTCGCCATCCCCACTTCCGGCAGCCCCTCCGCATGCCGAAAATAGACCCATTATAAGGATGACTAACCCGCTTTTTAAATTTTGCTTGATGGTGATGCTCGTTTTCATAAGCTCACTAAAAAGCAAGGCCAATGCCAACAAGGCAATAAATTAACCAATTAAAATCAAGTAGTTACAGGTGGGTAAAATAGAACACAGCGGGAATGTTAAATTTAAATATATACAAATTAAAAAACGAATACATATAAACAAAAAAGTTCACAAAACTTTAGCGACTTTATACTTGTTTTTGAAAACTATTTTAGTAAGGATGCGTTTTAATTTTCTTTTTACCGGGAAAGAAAGGAAAAGCTACAGGAGCCCCATATGGATAACAGCGATGATTCAATAAAAAAAGCAGTCACCAAACGTAAATTAGTAGATTTAAAAGCCGTCAGCAATTTAGCCGAAGAACACGGTGACGATGCCGCCAAAAATATGGGTTCGCAACTTAAGTTTAAGCCTAACGAAGAATTACTACAAGAAACCAGCCGCATTAAAAACCAGCGCGACCTTATCACAAAACGCCTCGACAAAATGAACCAGGCTAAAAGCCGCGTCTCAAAAACAGTTTTTGAAAAAGTATATCGCGACTATCGCTTACAGCTTGATGGTATCACAAAACTATTGCACGAAAAAAAGGAAGTGTTGGCTCGCGAGCTTGAATCGCTTTATGTTTTACGCGAAAAATGTGTACTGGAAGCCAATCGTCATAAGGAAATTTTGGAAGAAGCCCGCTTCCGTCATTTTTTAGAAGAATTTTCAGAAGAGCAATACAAAGAAGTAGAAAGTTTTGAAACCAAAGAAATTGAACGCTACCAAGCCGATTTAGCACAAATTCAAAGTTTTATGCGTATTCACGAGGAGCTTTTTGATGCGCAAGAATTAAAATATCCCAGTAAAACGGAAGAACCCCAATTGCCCGAACTAACGCCAGAACCCACTAAAACCGTTCCTCAAGCACCGGTGCAAGCGCCGTTAGCGAAACAAAATACTAATCACACACGTACTGTTATTCGCGAAAATGTTTCTGATGATTATTTAGATAAAACGCCTATTCCCTCTAAAAACGTAGAACGTGACGACTCCATTGCACAAAAAATTTTACCGGAAGATTTGCACAACAAAAGCGATGATTATTTTACTAGCGATCTTCCCGCCAAACCTGCTGCACCTCAAAAAGAACCTGAAAATATTTTTGATGTATTAGAAGACATGCCTATGTCTGCCGATGAAGTATCGGAAACGGTGTCAAAAGTAGAGGCCGAAAATACGCCCCTCCCTCCACGCGAGCAAACAAGCGAAAACTCCACATTGCCAGCTTCAAACTTTAAGCTTGTATTTATTGAAGCCGATGGCGACTTGGACATTTCGGAGTTTCCCATGAAGGACAATGTATCTATTGGACGCTCTCCTTCTAACGATTTAGTTCTTAATGCCCCCAAAGTGTCGCGCCAGCACGCCGCTATTAATAAATACAAAGACCAATACGTGATTATTGACCTTAAAAGCTCAAATGGGATCTTTGTTAATGGCCGCAAAGTGGACGAGCACACCTTAAACGAAGGCGATGAAATCACGGTGGGTGGCTTTAAAATGATCTTTAAAAAATCTTAAGCACTACTTGAGGTATTGACTTTATCACCTACACTCTGCTACCTTGAGGGCGTTCGTCCGTTTTTACTTATTTTACATATACATCCAAGGTTTGCATGAAACAAATTTTAGCGTTTATTATAACGTGCTCTCTTATATTATCTCCTTACCTAGCAATGGCTACCGACCCTGTATTGCTCGATTCAAATTTAGAGGTCACTGTATATAGTTATAAAAAGGAAGCCGGCTTTACCGCTGTAGAAATTGGTTTTACCAATACTTCCGATAAGTACGTACCGCTTAATGCTCAAGAAATTTATTTAAACGACGAAGGCAAATACTCGTTGGCCCTTCTTAAAAAAGATGACGTTCAAAGTCTTTCCGAAAAGCATGGTAATTTTTCGGCAGCTCCTCTTATATTAGGCACCGTATTAGGTATTAGCGGTATTGCCGTGGGCTCTTCTAATAGCGATGTATCGCGTGGATTGCTCATAGCCGCCTTGGGCATGGGGGGTGTTTTTGTTATTTCTAAAACTCTGGAAGCATCGGCTAAAAACAACAAACTTATTACCTTTGAGGGCAATTCGTTAAACACAGTTGATAAAATTCCTCCCGGCATGACTCTGGGCGGTTTTTTATATTTCCCCAAAGCAAAAAAACCAGTGAGCATTTCTATTATAAAAAAGCACGGCAGCGAAAAGGTGGATATTGGCTTAGGCAAAGTAGCTAAAGCACGGCATTATCCAAAAGGAGCATAATACATGACAACAAAACACAAACTTGCCGCAATTCTTTTGGCCCTCTTACTTGTTAGCAGCTTTTCATCACCGGCCCATGCTTCAAAGCGTAAATTAGGTGATGGCATTCTAATTATTCATAACGTTCATTTAAATGAAACGGTGGCTGTTAATTACCGCAACTTTTTTGGTTACGACAGAAACGCTTTAAAACAAATTGCTAGTGTCCTGCGGTGCCGTAAAACCAACGAAGCCCATAAGATGAGACCACAGCTGATAGAATTGGTGGATGAAATAGCCGACCACTTTGGGTCTCAGGATGTTTATGTGGTATCGGGATACCGTAGCCCCGAATTTAATTTAAGCTTATGGAAGTCAGGGCATCATGTTTCTAAAGATTCTCCGCACATGTATGGCCAAGCCATGGATATCCGGATCCCGGGAGTTTCTCCCGAAGCCATTCGAGATTATGCACGCGCCTTAAACCGAGGCGGTGTTGGGTATTACAAAAGTAACGCCTTTGTACATGTAGATGTGGGTGTAAAACAGTATTGGGCGGAAAATTAAGCTAAAACAGAATATGCCCGACGGGGGTCTTGATAGCTGGAGCGGAATTGAGAAGCAATGCTCTGCCCCAGTTTTTTAACTTCGTCTTTCACATCTTGTGAACCTGTATTTCCAAATACAATCTTTAAATCTTTTTGAGAGGCTGCCGAGGAAATTCCTTTAAAAAAATCGGATTTTTGAAGTGCCAAACGGGAAAAACCAGGATTACTTCTTAAAAAATCTTCGGTAATGGGACTTGCAGAACCCAGGGCATTTTTAGTTTGGTCGGCTAATACATCGGCTAAAAATTGATCACTGTTAAAAGCATCGGCGGTTGACGGATTAGATAAATTATATTCGGGATGATCGGTTAAAAATCGGGCAACCGAACGGATATTGGTATCCGCCGATGAAGCCACTACTAAGTTGGCCAAATCCTGATTGTCTTCAAAGAAACTCTGATCATAACTCCCTGAACCCACCAACTCATCGGCTCGTTGCGCAATATAACTGTTAAAGGCTTCTTGACTAGCAACATGATCTACCGTGTTTTTAAAAGCCTCCGCCAAATCAGTTCGGTTAGTGTGAGTGTTGTAAGTGTTTACCACATCAGGATTATTATAAAGATAAATAGCAACCTCATGATGATCTTTTAAAAAGGCAGCGTCATTTAGAGGCGAGTCTTCCTCAAATAGTGCTGCCGTTTTTTGGGCCACACTGTCCAGTAAATCGTTTGCTGTTTCGGTGGCACTGGACACCAAAATAGCCGCATTATTTTCGTCTTCATTGACAATATCGCGAATACCACCCGTATTGAGTGATATTAAAGATGATAATACTGAGGAACTTTTTAATTTTTCAATAGTAATAGATTTTTTAGCATCGCTATTGAGTGTATTAAAAGCCGTTTCCGCCACTATATCGCTTAAATCTTTTCGCGAACTGATGTCCTTTTTACCAAGCAGCTTAGTGGCCTCATCCGATTGGCTAATAACATACAATAAATCCTTATTTTCACTCACAAACTTATTTTTATCCTGCTCCGAATATACGCGGCTTTTATCTAACGCTAAATTTTGAGGTGGTAAACCGGTAGCACGCCCTAAAGAAGATTTAAGAAAATCCGTTCCTTTGAGCTTGAGGGAAGAATTATCCGTTGATCTTTTGATCTTTTGATTGGCTAACACAGCCTTGGGGCTAAACCCCGGTTTAAACTCAATACCATCCATAGACACTGCCCTCTAGTAACTTATTACGGCATGGCTTGAGGAAAACTTGAGGATTATTTTTAGGGAGGATCTTATTTTAATCGTTTAAAAGAAAAAGAACGGGTTTGATCGTCTATAATATGAAGTGTAATTATAATATTAAAGTAATACTTTAATTCTTCTATCTTATCACCCCATTCTATAACAGCTATATTATTCTCATTAAACATATCTAAAAAGTCGCATTGTTCAAATTCCCGAGCACTATTAAGACGATACAAATCAAAATGAAGGAGTTTTTTTTGTTGGGGCAAGGGATACTCTTGAAGCAGGGTAAAAGTAGGAGACGTAACAAGTACATCCGGATCCCCGCCTAAACCTTGATATAAACCGCGTGTAAAGGTAGTTTTACCGGCACCCAAATCACCCACTAAACCCACCACATCGCCTGGTTTTAGATTTAATGCCCAACGCGCGGCCAAAGCCTCGGTTTCTTCATCAGAAGAGCTTGTTTCTTTTAATTCCATAATAAACTTTCTGAAACGCTTTAATCATATCGGTCGCTAAGGCCACACGGCTGTTGAAGGTTTCGCCGGCCAGCCCGTGATAATAAACCGCCGCCGCTACCCCTAGAGGGTTTAAACCATGTTCACACAAAATACCACCTATTAAACCCGATAACACATCCCCCTGACCCGCTGTAGCCATGGCCGGGCTGCCTGTGGGGTTTACAAAAACCTTCCCATCTGGAAAGGCAATAAGCGTACGAAAACCTTTTAACAAAACAATCACACCCTTTTCCACTGCAAATTTGCGAGCCACAGCAAGCCTGTTATTTTGCACATAAGCTGTGCTTTTACCCGCCAAGCGCGCCATTTCGGCCGGATGCGGTGTAAGAACAGTAATCCCTTTTCTTCTTTGAAGCACAAAAACACAAGACGCCAAAGAATTTAAACCATCCGCATCAATTAAAAGAGGGCCTGGGTAAGACTTTAAAAAGGATCGAACAAAAGAGAGCGAAACTGTACCCATGCCAAGGCCTAATATTACCATTTTGGCATTTTTTACAATTTGCAGCACAGGCTTGAGCGAAACCAAACCAAAAAAACCATTCTTATCGGGAACCGGAGCATACATAATCTCAAGGGCCTTGGGATCAATTTTTGCAAAAGCTTTTTTGGGCAAAACCAATGTAGACAAGCCACTACCAGCCGCAAGCCCCGCCAAAGATGTCATTGAGCCAGCCCCCATCTTAAAGGGTGAACCTGCCACCACAAACAAATGACCCATAGTTCCTTTATGGACATCCCTCTTTCTTTTTTGAGTAAAATCAGAAAAATCAGAATGCTCCATCAAATATTCTTTAATTGGAATATTTGTTTTCTTAACATTTATAAGCCCTATCTTTTTTAAAACCAAGTCACCCACATACTCGTGCGCTTTTAAAAAATAAAATCCGGTTTTGGGATATTCAAGCGTAATAGTGGTATTGGCCTTAAAGGCCACTCCCAAAACTTTACCCGTTGTAGCATCTAGCCCCGACGGGATATCCAGAGCCACCTTATAACCGGGGCATTTATTGATATACCTTACCAGGCGAGCCGCGTCACCCTTAAGCGGGCGCGACAAGCCTGTGCCAAAAAGTGCATCCAACACCAAGGTATGCTTGTCACTTTTAAATGAGATATTTGAATTTAAGGATTGAACCAAAACAGGTATTTTTTTGTTAGCTAAAAGCTGCGCCACAATACGCCCATCTCCCCCATTGTTTCCGGGCCCACACAACACAATCACTTTATGAATAGATTGGCTACGAATGATAGGAAGAAGAGCTTCAAAAACAGCCTTTCCAGCTCGTTTCATCAGCACTTTCACGGGTGTGTTTTTGAGGGTAGCGGCATCAAGGCTCCGCATTTGGTCTCTATTTAAGAGAGGAATCATGATAGTTTGCGGAGTATCTTTTGAATTTCATTAATGGCTTTTTCTAGCCCCACAAAAACTGCGCGCCCTACAATGCTATGGCCAATATTATATTCTTCTATTTGAGTAATTTTTGTAAGCGCTCCTAAATTGTGCGTATCAAGCCCATGACCTGCAAATACTTCAAGACCTAAACTCTCGGCCAAAAGCGAAGCCTGTTTTAAATCATCCCATTTCTTTTTCCATTTTCTCTTTAAAAAAGCATGCGCATAGGTCCCTGTGTGAAACTCAATAGCCCTGGCTCTTACTTTATAAGCAAGAAGCACTTGTTTGGCATTTGGATCAATAAACAAACTGGTCCGTATTTTAGCCTTATTTAATTTTTTAATAAGAGAGGCAATCACTTTTGTTTTTTTTCTTAAATCAAGGCCACCCTCGGTAGTAATTTCCTGACGTTTTTCTGGGACCAAGGTTACCGTATGGGGCTTATGCTTTAGCGCTATACGCACCATTTCGGGTGTAGCCGCCATTTCAAGATTAACCGGAAGTATTTTTTTGCGCGTAATTTCGGCCAAATCGCTATCCAAAATATGGCGCCGGTCTTCACGCAAATGGATGGTCACTTGAGACACTTTACATTTTTTTAGTGTTGTTAGAGCTTGGGCAGGATGAGGGAAAAAACCCTTACGCGCCTCACGTAGAGTGGCGATATGATCGATGTTAACACCTAAGCGGGGAATTCTCTTCTTTTTCATACATGCTCTTTTATGCAGCTTGATAAACGCTCAAGATTAGCTTTTACTTTATCCTCATTTTCCCCTTCAATCATCACGCGCAATAAAGGCTCTGTGCCCGAATACCTCAGCACCACACGCCCCGTACCATTTAGGTTTTTTTCCACTTCGGCCAGCACCTTTTTAACAGGAGCAATGCTATCTAAATCTTTTCTATTTTTAACTTCTATATTTTGGATAAGTTGAGGAAACACAGGCATTTGATGGGCTAGCTCCGATAGTGGTTTACCCTGCCTTATCATACTGGCCAACACTTGAAGCGCACCAATCATCCCATCACCCGTGGTAGATACGTCGGCAAAAATAAGATGACCCGAAGGCTCACCACCCAAGGAATAACCAGACTTACGCATTACTTCCATGATAAAACGGTCACCAACGGCCGTGCGAATAAACTTCATATTATTTTTACGCAAAAAAACTTCCAACCCCATATTGCTCATCACGGTTCCTACTACCGTGTTTTGACTTAAAGTTCCCATGGAGGCTTTCTCTAAAGCGCAGAGCGCCAAAATACGATCACCATCCACTATTTGTCCTTTCTCGTCGCACAAAATAACACGGTCGGCATCACCATCTAAAGCAATTCCAATATGAGCCCCCTCTTGTTTAACTATGTTAGACAAGTTCTCAGGATGAAGAGCGCCACATTTATCGTTAATATTTACACCATTTGGCTTTACACCCAAAGAAATAACCTCGGCATCCATTTCCTGAAACACAAGAGGACCAATTTTATAAGCAGCCCCGTTGGCACAATCGATTACCACTTTAAGCCCTCTTAAATCGAGATTTTTGGGGAAAGTAGATTTTAAAAATTCGGCATAACGACCAGTAGCATCTTCCACACGAATTGCTCGGCCAATGTTGCTTCCGGTAGGATTTAAAGATTCGTCATGTTTTGACGCTACAAAATCTTCCATTTGCTTTTCAATATCGTCTGGCAATTTAAAACCCTTGTTGTCAAAAAACTTAATCCCATTATCCTGAAAATTATTGTGTGAAGCCGAAATTACAATACCAGCATCAGCGCGCATGGCATTAATTAAAAATGCAATACCCGGTGTAGGAAGCGGCCCTGTTAAAATAGCTTGAGACCCCATCGAACTAATACCCGCCGATAAGGCATACTCAAACATGTAACTTGAGCGCCGCGTATCCTTACCAATCACAATACGGCCCCCTCCCTTTTTACGGGCAAAATAAAAAGCTATCGCTTGCCCCAAACGTAAGGCCACGTCGGGAGTCATGGGGTATTTATTGGCAATCCCCCTTACACCATCGGTTCCAAACAATTTATTCATAATAATTCCCCCTCTAAGGTAGCATAAATCTTACATAGAGCCGCAGTTTCTTTAACATCGTGCGTACGAATATACATCGGTTTATCACGTAACATATACGCGGTAACAGCTAAACTTCCATTCAAACGATTCTCAGGATTTTCCTCACCCATTAAACGTCCAATAAAGTTTTTGCGAGACACCCCTATCATAAGCGGAAAACCCATAGCATTGAATTGATTTAAATTTTTTACCAGCAAAAGATTATGTTCATAAGCTTTAGCAAAACCAAAACCAGGATCCACAATAATCTGCTCCTTTTTTACACCTTTAGAGGCTGCCTTTGCAATTCTTGTTTCAAGTTCTTTTATGGTGTCGTCTATAAAATTATCATAAGCTATCTGGTGCTGCATGGTATCGGGAGTGCCCCGTGAATGCATAACAACACCCAAAACACCAGTTTTAGCCACCACAGAGGCCATGGCATCATCAAACTCAAAGCCACTCACATCGTTAATCATGCTAGCGCCCAAGCTTACGGCTTCACGGGCTACAGCACTTCTACGGGTATCTACACTAATCTTTATATCAACATTTTTACAAATGGCTTCAAGTGCAGGTAAAACACGACTCATTTCTTCATCTGAACTTATAGCAACTGCCCCCGGGCGAGTAGACTCTCCACCAATATCAATCCAGGAAGCACCACTATTTTTCATGAATAAAGCCTGCTTCACACACTCGTCTGCAGCACTCACACGGCTCCCTTTATAAAAGGAATCGGGAGTCGTATTGATAATGCCCATAATCTGAGGGGCATAGATGCTCATGAAGTGCTAGGCCTTTGTAGGTTCGGGATTAATAGGAAGCGGTGTATGAACCTTGCTTTCTCTTTTAACATCCGTGGGCATGTTTTGATCGAGCGGCACCGATTTAGGAACAGGAGGCAATTTTTCACCCCTAATCACACGATCAATTTGATCGCCATCAAGGCTCTCGTATTCTAATAAAGCCAATGCCAACGCATGGAGGTTTTGAATATTATCGGAAAGAATCTTTTTAGAACGATTGTAATTGGTCATCACAATCTTTTTTACTTCGTTGTCAATAACCACGGAAGTAGATTCGGAATAATCCTGGTGTTGCCCAATTTCACGTCCCAAAAATATTTGTTCTTCTTTCTTGCCAAAAGACATAGGCCCCAATATTTCGCTCATACCCCACTCACACACCATACGGCGAGCCATGTCGGTAGCACGTTCAATATCATTACCGGCACCAGAAGTAATTTCATTAAAAATGAGTTCTTCGGCAATACGTCCACCCATTAAAATAGAAATGAGATCTTCTGAATATTTTTTAGATTGAGTGTATTTATCTTTTTCGGGCAACTGCTGAGTGACGCCCAAGGCCATACCACGAGGTATAATGGTAACCTTATGCACAGGATCGGTTCCAGGAATCATTTTAGCCACCAAAGTATGGCCAGCTTCGTGATAGGCGGTAATTTTCTTTTCTTCATCGCTAATTATCATACTGCGTCGCTCGGCACCCATAATAACCTTGTCTTTGGCCATTTCCATATCAAACTGGTTTACCGACTTTTTGTTTTTTCTTGCTGCATACAGTGCCGCTTCGTTCACCAAATTTTCCAAATCGGCCCCACAAAAACCCGGTGTACCACGGGCTATGTGCATTAAATCTACATCCGAATCGAGCGGCACTTTGCGTACATGAATACGTAAAATCTGCTCGCGACCTTTTAAATCGGGACGCGGCACCACCACACGACGGTCAAAACGACCAGGACGCAACAAAGCAGGATCTAAAACATCCGGACGGTTTGTGGCGGCAATCATGATCACACCTTCGTTACTTTCAAAACCATCCATTTCAACTAGCAATTGATTTAAGGTTTGCTCACGCTCGTCATGCCCACCACCCAAACCAGCACCACGATGACGGCCTACAGCATCAATTTCGTCTATAAAAATAATACAGGGTGCATGCTTTTTACCCTGTTCAAATAAATCACGTACACGCGAAGCGCCAACTCCCACAAACATTTCAACAAAATCACTACCCGAAATACTGAAAAATGGAACGCCGGCTTCACCAGCAATAGCACGCGCCAGCAAGGTTTTACCAGTTCCCGGAGGCCCCATAAGCAATACACCTTTGGGAATACGCCCTCCCAGCTTGGTAAATTTATGGGGTTCTTTTAAAAATTCGATAATCTCGTGCAGTTCTTCCTTAGCTTCTTCAATACCAGCTACATCTTTAAAGGTAACTTTGCGCTGAGTTTCATTTAATAAGCGAGCCTTCGACTTGCCAAACGATAAAGCCTTTCCACCACCCACCTGAATTTGGCGCATAAAAAAGAAAAAGAACGCAAATAAAAACAAAATGGGGAGCCACGAAAAAAGAAGTTGTTGCCAAAAAG
Organism: bacterium; assembly: GCA_019695305.1. NCBI lineage: Bacteria > bacterium. The sequence goes on along the minus strand of JAIBAG010000003.1, from coordinate 6,116 downwards.
AATTTTCTTCCTGTTTTTTAAATTCAACTCTAACGTTTTTTTGCCCAAGCAACTCTAAAACCTTTTCACTATTAAGCGGCCCTAAAGTAGTAAAGTAACCACCAGAATTAAATTGGTTTTTGTATTTGCCTAAATATTGAGAGCCTTCAATGGTTACTTCTTCCACCTCGTCATTTTGAACGGCTTGAGTAAATTCGCTAAAACTAACTTCTTTGCTAGTGGGCGTTTTGGAACTGTAAAAATGAACAGCATAGAGGGAAAGCAACAGTAAAACAACCCAGAGGGCCAATGATTTTTGTGTTTGTTTCAAGACAGACTCCTTAATATTAAAAACTGGATTAAAAATAGCGGAATTAAAGGCTTTTTTCAATATCTTTTAGCCATTTATCAATAAATTACCCTATGCCTTAATTACCCCTTTGTCTAGGGCTACACTCATTTTTTTTTACAATGAGAGCCTTCCCAGGTAGTTTGGGCAAGGCATAGCGGGCATCAATTTCTACCCCCACTAAAGCAAGCAGCTTGGAATCGGCCCCATAAAGTGCCAATACTTTTTGTTTTTGAAAGGCTGAAAATCCTTTTTTTGCCAAATAGTCCTTTATTTTCTGTGGGTTACGCCTGCCATAGGGAATAAAACGTTCTCCTGGCTGCCAAGGCTTAAGGATAAGTGGAAATGAAACTTTTTGAGCGTCTAAATAAAGAGAGTGTGGAGACAAGCGCACAACCTTCTTTTCAAATAATTCTATATTTTCATAACACCCAAGCCCCGGTAATACGGCTGGTTCTGGCCCTTTTTTGCAAAAAGATTTTTGTGTTACAAAGTAAAAAGTTTTCCCCTCACTGAGCAGTAGCAATGATCCAAACGGCATAGCCACACTGCGTGAGGCCTTTAAAACTTTCTCAATTTGCAGGTAATTTTTTTGAGACAACTCCCGCTTTTCGTTCATATTAGCTATCAAGCGGCGAATGATAGAAAAACGAACAGCTTGGTTCTGTCTAAAAAAATTGATTTTAGAAATAATGTTTTTATTTTTTAAAAACTGGTCCGTTTTTTTACGGATAGTCTGTTCGTTTTTTTGAGCTGTTTTAATAGCATGTAAAATTTTCTTCTTCTCAATAGAACTCATGGAACCCACCACCTGATGCCGCACACGATTACGCAAATAAGCCGCTGTAGCATTGGAGGAGTCTTCAACAAATAATACATGGTGAGCACTTCCGTAAGTACGAATTTTTTTACGGGAAAAATTTAGGAGCGGCCTATAGATGCTAAAATGATTATAAAAAGTGACAGGCCACATACAAGCAAGCCCCCGTTCGCCGGCGCCACGCTGTTGTCGTATGGTATAGGTTTCTAGCTGGTCATCCTGATGATGCGCTAAAAAAACAGCCCCGTCTTTCTGTTGAGAAAATTTCTTTGAAAAATATGCCAGACGGACCTCGCGCGCTCTTTCTTGCACCGAAGATCCCTTTTTAAGAGGGCTATCTACTACTGTGAGTTTATCCTTAAAAAAATCCGCCATATTTCGAACATGGGCTTCGTCACGATTTGATTCGTCTCCTCTTAAATGAAAGTTGAAATGGATAATTTCGTAATTGAGCTTCAAAACTGGTTTTAGCTGATGCAGCAAATGCCACAATACCATGGAGTCGGCCCCACCCGAAACGCCCACTACAAAAGGTTTGCCATGCTCAAATTTGTATTTTTTTAAAAAATGTATGAGAGACTGTTGCACCAATTCCTCTTTTAAGCATATTGAACGCCTAAAGGCTTTAACACCCCGCGTTATCTTTTTTTCTTTGACACTTTAGCAATAATTGACCATGAATTTAAAGTGAGTAAAAAACTTAAAATTTTGGTCATTGATCCCAATTTAGTTCACCACCATCTGTATCAAAAATTGGCTCAAGACAATTCCAAATACAGTTTTGATTTTTGCTCCAAGCTTTCGGAGGGGATGGATTTTTTAGAAAAGAAAAATTACCATCTTATTTTAGCCGAAAACTTTTTTACCACCAACAATTCTCACGACTGGATTAGCGATATCCGTAAACAGGGACATCATCAGCCTTTGCTTATTATCACGCATTATAAAAATGACAAGCTTACCATCGACACCCTTAAATATGCGGTGGAAGATTATCACTACAAAACGCAAGATACGATGGATAAACTCCCTCATATTTTGGACAACGCCTATAAAAAAAGTAAAAAACACAAACAGAAACAAAGCACCATGTCTAGGCTTGGAACTTTGGAACGCATTACCAAAAACTTTAGAAACTTGGTTGATACGGTAAACCGTCCCGCACAGGCCCTCTACAATCAGCCCGCTACTCAAAAACAAATTAGAAATATTGAAAAGGAAGTTGAAAAACTAAAAAGTACGCTTAAAAACTTTTTATTTGATTAAGCAATTCCTGAAGTAACCTTGTTTCTACCGTTAGCCTTAGACTCGTATAAAAATTTATCCGCTTTTTCAATAAATGCTGTAGCATCGGGCATCGATTCATGAAGTTCGGTAACACCCAGTGAAATGGTAACGTTCACTTCTTTACCATCAAATAAAAAAGGATGACGAGAAATCATCACACGAATACGTTCGGCCAAATTAGCCGCGTTTTTTTCGTCGGTATCACGTAAAATAAGAACAAATTCTTCTCCTCCATAGCGCGCAAAAATATCGTCGGTACGGATTATTTTGGTAATAAGCTGGCTTACCTTTTTAAGAACAGCATCTCCCGCAATATGGCCATAGGTATCGTTTAGCTTTTTAAAATGATCAATATCAAACATGATAAGCGATAACACCCGCTTTTTGCGTTTGGAAAAGTTAAATTCTTCGTTTAAACGCTCCAAAAAATAACGTTTGTTATGAATTTCGCACACCGGATCCATAACACCCATCTCGTAGCGTTTTTTCTCGGATAAACTTTGCGATTCATCCAAATAACTAAGTTCAAAAATGGTGTTGCGAGAAATTTGAATTTTGTCGCCATCTGCCAAAGCCTGACGGGTTACTTTGGAACCGTTCACATGCGTCCCATTAGTAGAAGCTAAATCTTCCACTGTTACCTGATTATTATTGACGTAAATTTTAAAATGCTTGCGCGAAATAGCAATGTCTTCAATACGCAAATCGGCCTCTTGCGAGCGGCCTACCACCATCTCCGCTTTATCAAGTGCATAAATTTGACCCAAGCGAGAGCCTTTTACTATAGTAAAATAGGGCTTTTTATCACCATCATCCAAACGGCCAATGGTGGTCACTACAGTTTCATCTACTGTTTTTTCGGTGCTCATGGTGTTATTGCTTTTAAAGTAAGGGCAAGTTCTTTATTTTCGCCCGGGCTTAAAACCAAACTCTGATTTAAAGCCTCATACCCCTCCATCACAAGGGTAATATTAACTGTGGTTAAAGGCACAATCTTTTTATCCACATACGGCGTTACCCCCGTTTCCTGTCCATTGACTATAACACGCGCACCCGGGGGTTGCGAATCAATTTCTAGAGCGGCATAATTTTTTTCAAGACGGCCAAAAACCTTAAGGGTTTCCCCTCCCCTAATATGTACTTTTTGAGAGCTAAAAATATACCCTTCCATAAAAAATCCTACATCTACGTCTTTATCGTTAGGTAATTGAGAAATTTCGGCCGGGGTTAACTGCCCCCAATCCATATTATTGATATAAACCTTGGCGCCAACAGGATCACTCTCTACAAACACACTGCCAAATTGAGGAATTTTTTTGGTAAGCTTAATTTCTTCCTCCCGGGTTTCCTTTTTTTCCAGCACATACTCCCTATCTTCCTCCACATAATTATCAAGAGACGCCTCTACATGAAACTTTTCACCACTCTCATATTCAATGGTATAAACACCTGCTTCCCCCTTTATTGTTTTACCATTTAGTTTTACACGCGCCTCTAAAGGACTAACATTAAGAACCAAATGGGCACGGTTTAAATAGGCTATAAAAGCTCCCGCACTCCACGCTAAAAAAACAAGTGTGGCAAGAGCAACCGCACCTGCACCACCCCACTTTAAAGCATTTTTAAGCCTTAATACTCCAACCTGTTTGCTAAAAGTTTTAGCTGTAATCTCAACCTTTTTATTAGGAGTTGCTTTAAGCTCATTTTTAAGATTGGGAACTTCCTGGGGCAAATCCTTTTCATCGGCTTCGGGTCCAAAATAGGTGTATAAAAACTGGGCTACACGTAGGGGTTTAAAATCGGGATAGTGTTTGAGTAAAAAACGATTAAGCTCAGACGCCATTTGGGAGGCTGTGGAATAACGTAAAAAACGAAAACGACGCAGGGCCTTTTTAAGTATTTTTACCAAATCAGGGGGGATATCCTCTCTAAACTCAAGAGGCGAAACAAACGCGGCCCGCCTAACGGCCTTGATAGTATCTTGGTTGGTTTTCTTTTTAAAGAGCCGGTTTTGGGTCAGTAGTTCCCACAATAAAATACCCGACGAAAAAATATCGGAACGCCTATCAATTTTTTCGCCATGCGTCTGTTCGGGAGACATGTAGGCAAACTTTCCCTTTAAAACACCCGATTCGGTTTGATTGAGTTTATCAAGAGATTTGGCCACGCCAAAATCTATAATTTTAACCGTACCCGAATACGATACAATGATGTTTTGGGGAGAAATATCGCGATGCACCACTCCAAGAGGCTTTCCAGAAGCATCTGTTTTATTATGGATATAATCGAGGCCCTTGCAGGCTTCAATCATACAATACACCAAAATATCGATAGGTATTTCTTCTCCACGCTCCTTAAAATGCCGTAAAATTTGCCCCAGGGTTTTACCATCCACATATTCCATCACTATAAAATAGTCTTTTCCGGCTTTACCCAGGTCGTAAACTTGTGCAATATTGCCATGATTGAAATGAACGGCAATTTTAGCCTCGTCAATCAGCATATCCACATATTCGGGTTGGGAAGAAATGTGGGGAAGGATGCGTTTGATAACAACCAAACGCTCAATACCACCCGGATCGGAAGTTTTGGCCTTATAAATTTGGGCCATGCCACCGTGGGCTATTTTTTCGAGGATAAGATAATCCCCCAGCTTGAGTTCTTGCTCGGCCATAGAAAGGGCCATCATACTGGGTTAAGCTGTCAAAACAAAGTGTTTTTAAAAAGGATATTTGTTTAACAAGCCATGGGTAAATTTTTTAAATTTTCTTTTTTTGCCATTCTTTTTGCGGCAAGCCTTATGTTTTTTGATTTGCCCAATATGGGACTGCTTCTTTATAAAAATCCAAAAACTACAGCCTTTATGGGGGAATATTTAGATAAACGAGACAAAAACAATGCACTGCCTCCCCTCAAACAAACCTATATACCCTATTCTAGTATCGCCTCATCCATTAAGGCGGCTGTATTAATTGGGGAAGACGACACTTTTTTTGAGCACGAGGGTTTTAACTGGGTTGAAATAGAAAAAGCTTTTAAAAAGAACATAAAGGCCAAAAAATATAAGCGTGGCGCCTCTACTATTTCACAACAACTTGTTAAAAATCTGTATCTCTCACGCAAAAAAAGTATTTGGCGCAAATTACATGAATGGATGCTAACCATTCAAATGGAACATACCTTGCCTAAAAAACGAATTTTGGAATTATATTTAAACTATATTGAATGGGGTGAAGGGATATACGGCGTACAAGAAGCTGCTCGCCATTACTTTAACACTGATGCTTCTAAATTAAGCCGCGAACAAGCCGCGTATTTAGCCGCCATCATTCCAAACCCGGTAGTTTATGGGAGTGGGAAAAAGCCAAAAACAGTATCTTTGCGCACCAATATTATTCTGTCACGCTTATCAAGAGGTGATTATATTTTAGATACAGCCGATAAAAAGAATTAAACGCACGCTATTTCCCCTTCCCCTCCCTTATGTACCTGGCACTTTAAAAGCAAAGTCTCAAAATTAGTATCAGCAGTCTCATTTTGAAACATCAAATGAGACTCCCTGGGTTCAATAAGCAAGTGCACCACTTAGAATAGATGAGTATTCTGAGTGGATATGGGTAAAAACTACTATCAATTTACTTTAATTGAACGAGAAACGATCGCGATTTTAAAGGCTAGGGG